>JBGSWB010000207.1:0-5833 GCA_041752675.1 Sideroxydans sp.
TTGTGCCAGCACTGCAGTACCTGCTTGTTGCAAGATGTTGTTGCGGGTCATCGCAGTGGTTTCTGAAGCGTAGTCCGTATCCATGATGCGGCTATAAGCAGCGGACAAGTTCACGGAGCCGATCTGTAACGAAGCCACTTGGGAAGCTGCGGTCGCCATGGTTGCGCCAAATGTGGCACGCGCAGAACCTACGGCAGTCAAATCCGCACCAACGTTTGCTATGGTGGCATTGTTGGTGGCAGTGATAGGGGTTGCGCCAGCCAGTGCTCCAATACGCACATTCTCAGCCATCAGCGCGGCGGTTTCTGAATTGCCTGCTGGAACTTGAACCACAATCTCTGAGATGCGTTGCAAGTTCTCTGTGACGATGCCCAGATAACCGTCGTTGGTTTGCGCGGTGGAGATCGCATCGTTTTGGATGCGGATGTTCACGTTAGCGGCGCGGATCTGGGTGTCGTAACCTGTTGCAATGCCAAGGCCGGTGATGTCGTCTTTGGCGCTGTTGATACGCAGGCCAGAGGACAGGCGTTGTTGAGCTGTTTGCAGTGCGATCGCTGATTTATTCAGTGCTGCACCAGCGAAGAGGGCCGCAACGTTCGTGTTGATGACTTGTGCCATTTTGATTCTCCTTAACTTGGTTCACTGCTACGACCCTGAGGTCGCTTACTTTGGTTTGCTGTTTCGTGAAGCTTAGCAACCGCCGTTGAACCAGTTATCGCAGTGTTCGGGCGAAACTTTAGGGTTAAATTTCATGGATTCCATCAGTTAGCGGCAACTACACGGTTCTTGCCGGTCTGTTTAGCGTGATACATGGCCTTGTCGGCACGCCCGATCAGGTCTTCCTGGTCTTCCCCTTCGTTGCGCAGGGCGACACCGGCACTGAATGTGACCAATATCTTGTCGTTGTTATGCAGGAAGAACTTCTTGGTCAGGTCGCGTTGTAGGCGTTGGATGGTCTCTACGGCCGCTTCAAGACTGGTGCCTGGGAGCAGGATGAGGAATTCTTCACCACCGTAGCGTCCGACCGCATCGGTGGGGCGCAAGGTCTCTTTGATGACTTGGGTCAGATGAGTGAGTGCGCGGTCACCTGCTTGGTGACCGAGCGTGTCGTTGAGTTTCTTGAAGTTGTCGATGTCGATGAGGGCGACGCTGAAAGCGCCCTTGTTGCGGTCGGCACGCTTCAGCTCGACATCAACCGCCTCGTCGAGACCACGTCGATTCAAAGCGCCGGTTAGTTGATCCTCGCGCACGAGTTCGCTCACCTGCATGAGTTCTTGTTCCAATTCTTTGATGCGACCTTCCGCTTCATCAGCTTGTTTCTTGGTGATCAGGAGTTCTTCATGTGAACGCAAGGCGCTGGCTTGGATGACGCGCGTGTCTTGCATGATGTCGTCCAGCAGGTGGCTAAGGTCGGTCAGATTGTTGGTCTTACTGATCTTTTGGCTGTATCCCTCGATCTTTTGGTGATATTCGCCGGTGCTTTCAGTGAGGTTGCCTAGACGGTCGATGAAGTTGGTCATCAGGCTCTTCAAGGTGGTCTTGGCATCGGTGAGGCTTTGTTTGAGGGTGCCTTGTTTGATGATGGCATCACGCAGGTTGCGCTCGGCATCGGCGATGGCATGTTTGTCCATCGGTTGCGCGATGATCTCTTGCAAGGTGGTGATCTGGCCGTGTATCCATTCATCATCGGCAACCAGTTCGCTGACGTTCTCCACCAGCAAACGTAGCAGGCGCAACAGACCTTCTTGTATCTTGACCTTATCGCCGCCACGCAGCTCTAGTTTCAGCCAGAACTGACGCAATTGTTTGGCTAGATCACTGATGCGGGCCGGATCGTTGGTGGCGCGGACGATGGTGACAAGTCTTTTGATCTCGTCCCCCAGCTCTGGATGTGATGGTTGGGTATTCTCTAGAGATTGTGCCAATAGCTCACGCAACTGATTGAGGAGTTCATTGCCGCCAGCTGAGGTGGTAATGGGGGCGGCTGTCGTTGATGGGGCAGGGGCGGCGTCTGCTACCGCGGCGGGAGCGAATTCGCTGGTTGTGGCAGAGGCACTCCCCCAGGAGCGCACTAGGCTTTGTATCTTTTCGAACAGCGCATCGGGTTTTGTCCCAAAACGACTTAGAACGGTATCGACCCCTTCTTTTTTTCGGCTGATGGTGATGCCCTTGTGTGGCATCTCCAGCTGTTTCAGAAGGTCGCGAATCAGTTCCGACCAATTGAGCATCGGTTTGGCGTCATTCGAAACTGGGGCGATCGCGGGTTCACCGCTCAATTCGCGATAGATCTGCCCATAGTTGTCAGGTGTAGGCGCTAACTTGCGTGCAGCAAGCAGCTTGAGTGTCTCGCGAGCGGTATCCGATGGTGTGTGTTGGTTGCTCATTATCAGGCTCTAGGGCGATATGTATGTCACGCATTATGCGTTTCATGTGTTACCCCTAAGCTGTGAATAGCGGCAGAAATCGCCGCTACTTTAATGAGATCCTAGACTGTGCTATTCGATGAGGTGGTTGTTGATCGCGTAATGGATGGCTTCAGCGTTGGTCTTGAGCTTCATCTTCTCGAGCAAACGTGAGCGATAGACGCTGATCGTCTTGGGGCTGAGCGACATGATGTCGGCCATCTCGCTGAGTTTCTTTCCCTGAGCCATCAGGCATAAGGTCTGATATTCACGATTGGAAAGGGTCTGATGTAGTAATTCTTGATACCCCTGAGAAAGACCTTCAGCCAACTGTTCGGCCAGTTCGCTACTGATGTATTTCTTACCCTTGGCGACTTGACGGATCGCCGTCACTAATTGGGCTGGAGCGCTCTGTTTGTTAAGGTATCCCGCCGCGCCTGCTTTCATGGAGCGCAAGGCATATTGTTCTTCAGGATGCATGCTCAGCATCAATACGGGTAGTTGCGGCTGGCTGTCCTTGATCTGTTTTAGGACATCGATCCCGTGTTTGTCGGGCATACTGATGTCCAGCAGGACGACGTCGAATTCGCCTGTCTGAGCCATCCTGAAAGCTTCGATGCCAGTCTCGGCTTCGCCTGTGACACGTAGTTCTTCGGTATCGTCCAATAGTTGCTTCAATCCTTTGCGGATCAAGGCGTGGTCGTCGGCGATGAGCACTTTTATCATACTGGTTACCTATTGGCGGCTCATGGGAAAAGGGCTTGTTGCGAATCTGAAGCGAGCATGGAAGTGGTTTTGTTCTTGGGTTCATGCGGGATGCATACCATCAGCTTCGTCCCCTTGCCTTGTGCGCTTTCCAGTTTCACATCGCCCCCAAAATGGGCGACACGTTCAAAGATGCCACGTAATCCGAAAGAGCGAGGCTTGGTGCGATCAGCATCGCGAATGCCGCGACCGTTGTCATGCACCATCAGATCGACACACTCGGCCTTGTTGATGACCGAAATGGAGACGCGAGTAGCAGCGGCATGTTTTGTTATGTTGGCTAGTGCCTCTTGGAAGATGCGGAAGAGTGTGATGGCGACATGGGGGGAGACCGTCGTGCCTTCATCAAGATTGTCGAAGACGCAAGTGACGCCAGTGCGTTGTGAGAATTCGTTCGCTTCGTTCTCGATGGCGGCGACAAGTCCGAAGGTGTCTAGGGCGCTAGGGCGCAAGTTGCGTGAGATGGTGCTGGCGGAGCGGACACATTTATCCACCAGTTCTTCGATCATCTTTGCTTTATCGGCCAATTCGGTCTGGCCTTTCAGGCGTCCGATGAGCCAAGCGATATCGAGTTTGGTCGCGGTGAGTAGGCTACCTAAGTCGTCATGTACCTCACGTGCGATGGCGATGCGTTCTTGCTCGCGCACATCTTGGATATGGGACGATAGTTCGCGCAGCTGTTCTTGTGAACGATTCAGTTCGGCTTCAGCAGTCTTGCTCTGGGTGATGTTGAGCATGATGCCTTCCCATTGCACCCCTTCAAAGGTCTGACGTGGACTGCAGCGCAGGTTGATCCATTTGATCTCGTTGTCAGGCATGGTGAGGATGCGGCCTTCCCAGTTCCAGAAGGTCAGATTCTGGGCTGAGGCGTGCATACTCTGCTGATGGGCGGCGCGATCATCGGGATGCAGCATGGCATCGAACAGGTGTGCGTCAGCGATGAGTTCCTGCGGCTCCAATCCCAACAATGCTTGGCAACCTTCACTCACGTAGGGGAAGCTCACGCTGCCATCTTTATGTAGCAGGATCTGATATGCCATGCCGGGTAGGTCGGCGATGAAGGCATGCATGCGCGTCTGGTTCTCGATCAGTTCGAGCTGTGCGGTGCGATGCTCGGCTCGGATACGTGCCTCGCGTAGATTGTGTTCGATGGAGGGAACGAGACGATTCAAGCTGCCTTTGAGGATGTAATCATCGACACCTTCTTGCATGGTGCGGATGATGGTCTCTTCGCGCAGGTCACGCGCCAGTAGTAGGAAGGGGATGTCCAATTCGAGTTTTTGCAGGAGCCTCAGCGCATCGAGACCGCCGAAGCTGTCTGGGTCGTCGCTACACAGGATGACATCGAAGGTCGCGCCGAACAGGGCAGACTGCATGCCGAGCGCATCCGTCACCCTTTGGTGGTCTACGGTGTATCCGGAAGAGCTTAGCTTGGCTAATGTTTTTTGTGCGTCCGTGTCGGATGTCTCGACAAGCAGCACGCGGAGTATCTTGGCTGTCATGGCTAGGCCTTTTTGCGATGCTGGGATTATAAGCGGCGTTTCTGTTTATCCGCCAGATTACGGTAGAATGCGCCACCTCGTTGAAACACCACCCATCCATGTCTTCCGCTAGCTCCGCCGTCACCCCAACCAGTCTGATCCGCACGGAGATACACGCGCTCCATGCCTACCATGTCCCGCCTAGTATGGGCTTCATAAAGCTGGATGCGATGGAGAATCCCTATCTGTTACCGCAGACGCTACGTGATGAGATCGCGCGCATGGTGGCCGATGCCGCCATCAATCGCTATCCGGATGCGGGTGCCCATGAGCTGAAAGCCCACATTCGTTCGGTCACGAACCTGCCGTCTGGCATGGATGTGCTGTTGGGCAATGGGTCGGATGAGCTCATTCAAGTGCTTGCGATGGCGGTGGCGAAGCCGGGCGCCGTATTGCTGAGCGTCGAGCCCTCTTTCGTGATGTACAAGATGATCGCCGCATTTACGGGAATGAGATACGTCGGCGTGCCGTTGACTCAGGACTTCTCACTTGATCTGCAAGCGACGCTAGAAGCGATCAAGCGCGAGCAACCCGCTCTTGTTTTCCTTGCTTATCCAAACAACCCTACCGGCAACCTGTTTGATGCTGAGGCGGTCAAGCAGATCATCGAAGCAACCCATGGATTGGTGGTGGTGGATGAAGCTTATTACGCCTTTGCCAGCGATAGCTTCATCCCCCAGCTGGCGCATTACGACAATCTATTGGTGATGCGCACCTTCTCCAAGTTGGGGATGGCGGGATTGCGCTTGGGCTTTTTGGCCGGTTCCACGGCTTGGCTAGCGCAGATGGAAAAGCTGCGCTTACCGTATAATGTCGGCGTCCTGTCACAATTGGTCGCCTCGAAATTGCTGCAACACCATGACGTGTTGTTGGCGCAGGCGGAGAATATTAAACAGGAGCGGACGAGATTGATGTCTGGCCTGAGCGCTATCCGTGGTGTGAATGCATATCCAAGCGAGGCTAACTTCATCCTGTTCCGTGTGGCAAAAGCCACGCAGATATTCGAAGGCTTGAAGCAGCGCGGTGTGCTGATCAAGAACCTGAATGGTGGGCATCCGGCTTTGGCGGACTGTCTGCGCGTCACGGTGGGAACGCCAGAAGAGGGCGCAAGATTCATCACGGCAC
>JBGSWB010000208.1:0-7186 GCA_041752675.1 Sideroxydans sp.
CAAGGTCGCCCCTACATCACCGTTCTCCGCATCGAGCTGAACCGTTCCGCCGTCTTGTCCTGCGGCTTCTTCTGCCTTCTTGTTCATGACGATGATGCTGATGCGACGATTGATCGGGTTCTGCGGCTGGTCTTTATCGAACAGTACCGCTGATGAAAGCCCCACCACACGCACGATCTTTTCATCAAGCAAGCCCCCCGTGATGAGTTCACGCCGCGATGCGTTGGCGCGGTCTGCGGAAAGTTCCCAGTTGCTGTATCGCCCGCCCGCAGTCGCATAAGCTGTCGCATCGGTATGCCCAGACAGACTGACCTTGTTAGGCATGTCGTTCAGCATGAGTCCGATCTCGCGCAGGATGTCGCGCGTGTAATCTTCCAACTGAGCACTACCGCTTCTGAACATGGGACGGTTCTTCTCATCCACGATCTGGATACGCAGACCTTCCGTCGTGAGGTCTAGCAATATCTGCTTCTTGAATTCATTGAGTTTCTTGTTGCTCTCGATGGAAGCCTCGATCTTGGATTTCAACTCTTTCAGCTTAGCGATCTCTTGCTTGGTCTCATTGCGAATGCGTTCTTCATTCGCCGCTTTGAGGTTGATAATCTTCTTCTCCGGATCCTGCGCGCCTGATTTCACTTGGCCTTCGCTACGGGTAAGGTCTTTGCCGCCACCTTTGATGATGCTGGAACTATCACCACTTCCCGAACCACCCATCAGCGCGACTTTGAGGGGGGTCTTGAAATATTCCGAGATACCTTCAAGGTCACCTTTCGAAGTCGAGCCGAGCAACCACATCAACAGGAAGAACGCCATCATGGCTGTCACGAAGTCGGCATAAGCGATCTTCCAAGCGCCACCATGATGGCCGCCCGCCACCTTTTTGATGCGCTTGATGACGATGGGGCGTTTGTTCTTGTCTTCAGACATGATTCAGTTCTTGGCTCAGCGTTTTTGTTTGACGTGTTCTTCCAGTTCTGCAAAGCCTGGACGCTCTGTGGAATTCAGCACCTTGCGGCCGAATTCGACTGCCATCGCCGGCGCGTAGCCATTCAAGTTCGCGAGAAGAACGACCTTGGTCGCTTGATATATCTTGCCTTCTTCCTCCGCCTTCTGCTCCAACACGCCTGCCAGCGGGCCAACGAAACCATACGCTAACAAGATACCCAAGAAAGTGCCCACCAGCGCGTGGGCGATGAGGATACCCAGTTCAGCCGGCGGCATGCCGACCGATTCCATGGTGTGAACCACGCCCATAACCGCCGCCACGATACCGAAAGCGGGCAAACCATCACCCAACTTGGCAATGACATGCGCTGGTACCAAAGCCTCGTGGTGATGGGTCTCGATCTCGACGTCCATGAGATTCTCGATCTCCATCGCATTGAGGTTTCCGCTGACCATGATGCGCAGGTAGTCCGTGATGAATTCGACCACGTGATGGTCGGCTAATATCTTTGGGTATTTGCTGAATATGGGACTCTCTTCTGGTTTTTCGACATCACTTTCGATGGACATCATGCCTTCTTTACGCACTTTGCCGAGTAGCTCGTACATAAGGGCCATCAGCTCCATATAGGTCTCTTTAGTGTATTTGGATCCCTTGAAGATGGAGGGTGCAGCCTTGAAGGTGGCTTTCACTGACTTCATATTGTTACCAACGAAGAAAGCGCCGAGTGCACCGCCGCCAATCATCAGCACTTCGATAGGCTGCCACAACCCGCCCAAGTGTCCACCCGCGAGCGCGTAACC
Organism: Sideroxydans sp.; assembly: GCA_041752675.1. Classification (GTDB taxonomy): domain Bacteria; phylum Pseudomonadota; class Gammaproteobacteria; order Burkholderiales; family Gallionellaceae; genus Sideroxyarcus. The sequence goes on from JBGSWB010000208.1 coordinate 1,750, forward strand.
TCCAAACACACTGGCCAGTACGACGATATATCCAACGATCACTAACATGGTTCACCTCTCAAACGTGCTTATCCATAATTCCATTGCATCCTAGCAGTGGATTTTGTTATTCATCCCGTGAACAGATTGGAAATCACCCAACATTTCTAGCTTTCGACTCGACCACCACTGGTAAAGAAAAACCGCTACTACTGAATATGCTCTTCAGTAGTAGCGGCGAGGGGAGAAAAAACTTTAGCTAAGAAGAAAACGAGTCACGCAGCAGCAGCCACTTCTGCTTGTGCCGCCTTCTTGGTCTTACCTGCGCGTGAGGGAGGACGGCAAATACCGCAGGTGTAGTCACTGCACAGTTCGTTGGTATGCACCACGAATTGACCGCCACATTCCTTGCAGGTGGTCATTTGCAGCATCTCCGCATCAAAGAAACGAATGAGGAACCAAGCACGGGTGATGCTGAGTGATGGCTCACCTCCAGACACTTCGATCTGCTCCAGATACAAGCGATAACTCTTGATGAGAGCCTCGACACCCGAGACACTGGCGTTCTTTACGAGGAACTGGTGGATGCCCATGAACAACGAGGAGTGGATGTTGGGCAACCAGCTCATGAACCAATCGGTGGAGTAGGGCAACATCCCTTTGGAGGGGGATTCGCCTTTGACTTCCTTATAGAGCTTGAGCAAACGTTCACGGCTGAGATGCGTCTCCTCCTGCAACAGTTGCAGGCGCGCGCCCAATTCGATCAGTTCGACGGCGATCTGAATCTCACGTGCTTCGTTCACTACGCTCTTGTTGCGCATATGACCTCCGCTTAAGCTGCGAGCAGTTCAGGGGCTTGCGCTGCCATCAAGATGGTCGCGTGAGTCTGCGACATCATGCGGTCTTTGTTGTAGTCGGTGATCATATTGAGCAAGAGGCGCTCATCGAAGCGGAAACGGCACAGCAACATATTGGATGCAGCCATCTTCATCAGTTGCGCTGGCGATAGGCCATTGATCAGGTCGGCCAACTCTTCACTCACACCCAAACGAAAGATCGCACTGGCTTTGTCGTCGCGAATCATCTGTTGCGCCAACATCATGTAAGAAAGATTGGTTTCTTTGATCTCTTCGTGTACTTGAATGGTGTTCATTTCAGCCCCCTCGGAATTAGTTATACGTCTTGTTTCGACGGTTGCATTCTCGGGGAGGAAGGGAAACGGAGAAATCAGAGGAATTCTGATTGTGGTGTAGGAAAATCACCTACAAAAAATCGAGTCGCCCCCGCCCGTAGCTCTAATTGGGCAGAGGTGACTCGGTTGTACAACCCAATGCGAGGGGACACACTGGGTCACACGTTTAGGGTATCGGCAGGGATTTTGAAAACTTTAGGGTATTTTTTTAAAAAAAACCCCGAGGGGGCTATTTGCACGCACTTAGCCATGTTACTTAGCAGCCCCTCCCCCCAAACTTGCAGGATATTGCGTAATCTTTTCGAGCTAGCTCTTTCATTCCTAAGCTTTCATATGCCATTGCTCGACCAAAGTAAGGCTTGGGATTTAGCCCCAAATGCTTACGATTCGCAATTTCTATCGCGCTACTGAATTCCTTGATCGCTTCCGCCCACTTGTCTTGTTCTAACAGTGCCGCCCCAAGATTATTGTGTGCGAATGGCCAGTCTGGATTTAATTGGGTCGCGACCCTTAGATCCCGTTCGGCCGCAACGTAATTGTCCATACCCAAATGGGCGCCACTGCGATTGTAATAAACACGATATACACCCGGCAGGTTGTGCTTATCCTGCACTAGCTTCACTGCGTCATTCCATAACATCAAGGGATGCGAGAACGAAGCAAGCCTATCCATCGAGATCGCAAACATCGCCAAGGCCACAGCTCCCACTACGATTCCAACTATTTTCCTATCCAGCCGATCAAGCAATAACGGTAGCAATGCACATGCCCCCACCGCCCAGATATAGCTCCGATACAGGACGAAGCTCTCCTGAATGCGAACCGTAGATAACTCTGTCATAAACATCAGCCACGGAAACAGCAGGGAAAATCCCAGCAATCCCAGCCTGCCGCGCTTAAATAATAGCCAGACAGCGACGCTTCCCCATGCCATAAAAGCGATGAATGCCGCCAGATAGCCTGACCAAAGCGACGCGGCAAAGGGCTCGCGCATATCGATCGACATCCAGTTCGGGTTCGGTAATAGCCATAACCCCGCATATTTGAAGAACAGCCAGCCTTGCGTTAGCACACTCAATAGATAGCCTGGTTCTCCACCAATGAACTCAACCAGCATTTCTGGCGCATCGATCTCATAAGCCGAACCCAGCACCCCGCGCTTCGCAGCCACCACCAATAAAGCCATCAGCACCAAACCTGTAGTTGGCTTCCAGTGCTGCTTCAATTTTTTTGACCAGTCCTCATGCAGCAACACAGTCAAGGCCAATAGAATGGCCGGCAACATGATCGCGTGCTCCTTGCTGAACACCGCTAGGTAATAGAGACCTACGCTCACCCACAGCCAAGGGGCGCTATCACGCTCGCTTCCGCGCATCCATGCCAGCATGGCAAGCAAGCTAAACAAGGTCGCCATGAGAATGGTGCGCTGCACCAGATAACCGGCCGCATAGACTGCCACTGGATGCAGGGCAAACAGCAACGCAGCACAGAACGCCCACAATTCAGGGGAAAATCTGGCAACAGAATTCAACGGAGGGTTCGCTTCATTTCCAATCGTTGATTCCACTTTTGAATCACCGAGCGCAGCAAATAATCTGCGCAAAAAGAAAAATAATGACAAGACAACTGCGCAATGCAACAGCATGTTCTCAATACGAAAATGCAGCATATCCAGCCCGAACAGTGCCTTACCCCAAGTCAAAGATGCGTAGGGCAGAGAACGTAATTCAAATGGGCTGTAACGATAATCATCTACCGGCTGATGGCCTTCATGGTTCACCATAAAAAATGGCAAGTCATCAAAAACGATAGGGTTCCACAGGAAACTGCCATACAGGATACAAACTAACAAAACCAAGATCAGCGGCAACAAACTCCATCTCAAATGGGCCGGCATGTATGAACCTAAGGCAAATTTTTTTATTGGCATTCGCGCCCTCAAAATAAAAAGAACCCCGTTTTTAGGCGGGGTTCTTAGTAAATCAGCTAACTGATTACACTTACTTACACAAGACAGGATCGCATGTGCTGGTAGCTGTGTCCAGATCCCATTTCACACCTGCTGTGGTGGAGAAAGTTGGAACCAAAACATAAGTGGCGCCTGCAGCAGCTGTTGAACCTGCGATAGTAGAAATAGCTTTAGCAGTAATGGTACCGTTTGCTGTCGCAAGGTACGTCACGTATTTACCAACCACGGGCGTAGTAGTTTCAGTAGCGCTTCCTAGGTCAGCTGGAACACCATTCGAACCTGCATCACAATCTGCAACACCACCCAGATCAGATGCGCAAATCTCAACTGCAGTTTTAATGGCCTGTGTAGCTTGGATCACTTCAGTGAACTTGGCTTTCTTGGTGTAATCGCTGTATGCAGGGATCGCAACAGCAGCCAAGATACCGATGATCGCAACAACGATCATCAACTCGATCAACGTAAAACCTTTTTGGATTTGCTTCATAGTTAAGCTCCTTAGAATATTGAGAAGTTGCCCTTGCGGGCTACACACGAGGTGTGCGGATGGATATTAGCAGGTTGCATGCCAGACCAAAAACCCAATATTCACTGAGGATCACAAATATTCCGAATCTTTAAGTGCCGTAGTCGCGCAACAGATGTGACGTTTTTTGTCACTCATGGGAAGTAGCCAGGAATCTTGGCTTCGTCCACGTCATTGATCTGCTCTGCAGCTAAGAATCTTTGCGCGTACTCCAAATAGACTTTTTCGCGCACGAACACATCGAACAGGTCTGGATCGATATGCCCATTCTCTTTGAACTTGCCCAATATCTCTAAAGATTCGGTGAGTGTCTTACCCACTTTATACGGCCTATCCTTCGCCGTCAGTGCTTCGAAGATGTCAGCGATTCCCATCAATCGTGCCTGAACGGACATCTGGTCACGCTTCAAACCATTGGGATAGCCGCGCCCATCCATGCGCTCATGGTGGCCGCCTGCGTACTCAGGCACACGACTTAGGTGGTGCGGCCAAGGCAAAGACTGCAACATTTTGATGGTGACGACGATGTGATGATTGATGATCTCGCGCTCGTTCGCCGTCAACGTGCCCGCACGGATGGAGAGGTTCTCTGTTTCTTCTGGAGTCAGAAAATCGACTTGTTCGCCACTGACGTTGTGCCACTGATAAGCAGCGATACGCTTTACTCGATCAATGTCAGCATCTTTCATCTTCTCTCCGCCAATATTGCTTTGACGTAGAAAATCTCTGTCGTCGTCGAGTTGTTGTAGGCGTGCTTGATATTGATTATCAGTCGAACGGCCTTCTAACATCTCGATGCGAGCATCACGCTTGAGCACCTCGAAGCGGGTATCGACCAGATGGATGCGGTCAAAGATGGTCTGCAGCTTGGTAGCTTTATCTACAACGTGTACTGGGGTGGTGATCTTTCCACAATCGTGCAGCAAACCAGCGATCTTGAGCTCATATCTGTCTTTGTCGGTCAGATTGAAATCGGCAAGAGCACCTTGCTTGCTCTGATTCGCCGCTTCCGCCAGCATCATGGTCAAGACGGGCACACGCTCACAATGGCCACCTGTGTAAGGTGATTTATCGTCAATGGCGGTATTGATGAGGCTGATGAAGGACTCGAACAATTCCTCCAGTTGCTGCATCAATCTTCGATTGCTGATGGCGATCGCCGCCTGCGATGACAATGATTCCAATAGTTGCTGGTCGTCATTCGAGAAATTCTTTACTGCGCCAGTATGCTCATCGAGCGCATTGATGAGCTGGAGCACACCGATGACCTCGTTATCATGATTGCGCATGGGAACAGCTAAGAATGACTGCGAACGGTAGTTCGTCTTGGTATCGAATTTCTTGGTTCCCGAGAAATCAAAGCCTTCAGCTGTGTACGCGTCGATGATGTTGACTGTCTCGCCACTCAATGCAGCATGACTCACCACCATCGCATGATTCGGCTCTTGATCGACATAGAGTTGAACTGGATAGAATGAGATGGGCTCCCCCGATGTACCCCCCATGCGGATACCAAGTGAGTCGTTATGCAATATCTCGAATGTGAGCTGTTTGTTGGCTTCATCCAATAGATAGAGCGTCCCCGCATCGGCATGGGTGATCTTCTTGGCCGCATCCAAGATGCTTTCCAACAATCGATTGATGTCGCGCTCGCTAGATAGAGAGGCACCAATGACATTCAACTCGCTCAAGCGTTCGAGCAGCCGCTCCATCGTGGCTCGTTGCACCTGCGGATCTCCGTCTCGATCTCTAGACATCTGCATAGGGAGCG
>JBGSWB010000209.1:0-14861 GCA_041752675.1 Sideroxydans sp.
AACCCGGCGCAGCTGTGATCGATGTGGGCATCAACCGCATGGCCGACGGTAAGTTGTGTGGTGATGTGGATTTTGATTCAGCGAAAGAAGTCGCTGGCTTCATCACACCCGTTCCTGGTGGTGTGGGTCCGATGACTATAACTATGCTGGTCGCCAACACCGTACAGTCAGCCGAACGCGCTGCGGCTCAGTGATCTAGCGGCACACTGTATTTCCGAACGGGTCAGTACCACAGCGCACTGCTGGTACATCGGCCTCGTTACCTGACTCTCTGCCCCTTCCCTCTTCCGTTTCGCTCACACCAGACTTAGGCTCTATCATTTTCCCCTGCCGCGAAGGTTTGACTGGCTGCGTACTCAACACACCATCCGTATCCACACAAACGATGTTGCCGAATGCATCGTGACCACAACGTGGTTGCACCGAAAATGCCGAGGACGAAAAGAAACTCATGGCCGCTAGCCCAATACAGATAGGTAGTCTCATCATGCAACCTCACGCTTGCTGTTGAAACTGATCATCAACACACCTGCCAACACCAGAGCCGATCCCAACATCTGCAACCAAGATATCGATTCACCCAAAAATAGATAAGCCATATAGATGGTACTGACCGGCCCAATAGACCCGATGAGTGATGTGTTTCCAGAACCAATGCGCTTGATGGCGAACGACAACAAGAACACAGGTAGCACAGTTGAGAATATCGCCATCGCGATGGAGAGTTGGTACACCTGTATCGGTAATTCAAGTGCGCTCATAGGACGCGTCAGCAAGAACTGCAACACACATGCGGCACTCGCCACCAGCGATGCATAGGCCGTGAAGCGCATCGCGCCGATACGTGCGATGGCATGCCCCGCTCCCACAAGATAGATCGAGCAAGACAGGGTACTGGCGAACACCAACGATGATCCGATGAGAACGGCACTCCCCTGATTGACGCCCACATCATGCAAGAACACCAATGCGATGCCCACATAGCTCAATACCATCGCCGCGATGACCACTTTCCCGATCGCACGTTTGTACAACAAAGCGGCAAGGATCACAGTCATGGTCGGATACAGAAACAAGATGAGGCGTTCCAATCCCGCTGAGATATATTGCAGCCCGAGGAAATCGAGATAACTGGCAAGATAGTATCCAACCAGACCGAGCCCGATCACCAACCAGCGATCATGCGCATCCAGTGGCGCGGCATGTTGACGTTGCGCCCATAGCGCCACGAGCAGGAAGAACGGTGCAGAAAACACCATGCGCAAAGCCAGCAAGGTGACCGCATCCACATGATCGACATAAGCTAGTTTTACTAAGATCGCCTTGGCCGAAAATCCGACCGCAGCCAGCAGGGCGAAGACGACTCCAAGGAACATCTCTCGCTTTAGTGGATTCGTCATCGTTAAGATTGCGCGGCCTACGATCATCTAGACCGTTGGTGAAAGCTTATCCAGCTAAACCGACATAGACATTCTGCACGTCATCATCTTCATCAATGGCTTCGAGGAAGGCTTCGACTTCTTCACGCTCCGCATCGCTACTGATGGTGACAGGGTTCTTGGGGCGATAGCCGATCACGGCTGAAGTGACAGTGAAACCTTGCGCAGGCAATGCCTTGCACACGGCATCTAGGTCGGTAGGTTCGGTGATGAAGAGTGTCGCTCCGTCTTCTGAAGCTTCGAGATCTTGTGCCCCCGCTTCAATGGCGGCGACTTCGGGATCAACGTCTTTGGAATTCGGTGTCGCTTCGATCATGCCCACATGATTGAAGTCCCACGATACGGAACCCGGCGCACCCAACTGTCCTTTGCGGAACAACACGTTCATGCTGGACTTGGTGCGATTGATGTTGTCGGACAAGCATTCGACGATGACAGGTACACGATGCGGGGCGAAGCCTTCGTACACAAGGTGTTCCATATGCAGTGGGCCATCCAACAGACCTGCGCCTTTTTTGATGGCGCGATCCAAGGTGTCTTTCGGCATGGAGGCTTTCTTGGCCTGCTCGACGACCAGACGCAAGCGTGAGTTAGAACCAATGTCCGCGCCGCCTTTTGCAGCGACCATGATCTCTTTGGCCAACTTGCCAAAGATCTTACCCCTTGCGTTCGCTGCGACTTCTTTGTGTCTTGCTTTCCACTGTGCGCCCATGTCTGTTCTCTTCTAAGTTGATTGATACAAAAATGCAGAGCGCGCATCTTGCCTCAAGTGGCGATAGGGTTCAACGCCGATATAGGAAAAAGGTCAGAACGACCAAGTCAGTTGTAGGCTGATACGATCGCCCAGCCCATTGGCGATGATGAGCGCGTTGTCGCGCGCCGCTCCGGCAGCGATAGCGCCAGGATCAGTGACTTTCATCGTGCGCCATTCGTAGTTGAAGATGGCGCGTGTGGCAGGATCGATGAAGTACTGCAAGCCCAGTGTGGTGGTGGCGAACTCGCGCTCGTTGGAAGCGGTCTGCGTCATGAAGTCGAGGTAGTCATAACGCAGGTCGGCCTCCCATTGCGGCATGCAACGCCAACCGCCCTCGACGTACCAGCCACTAGCTTTTTCGTTCACACCCGCCGCGAATGCCTGCCCCACGAAAGGCGGCGTCTGCCCGCCCACGACCATGCCGTCTGCGCGCAGATATTCCGCCGAAGCGCGGTAGTCTCCTTGCAGATATTTGATACCCAAACCTTCGCGCACCGTGCGGAAATATTCCGTGCCGAACAAACGCGATCCGTTCTGGCGCCACACGAAAGCGCTGAGGTCTTCACGGTTGGGGCCTTTGCCGCCAAGCAGGTAGGAGGTCTGAAAACGCAGGGTGAGGTCTTTGCGCGCATCGGTGTCGTTGATGCTCTCGATGGCGGCTCCGTTGGAGACCATCGCGGCATAGGAGTATTCCCACTGCTCCTGCACGAACGTGTCATAGACCTGCACGCCCCAATCGCGGAAGCCGGAGAAGCCGCTGGATAGTTTGGCACTGGATGTACCGCTGGCATTCACTACACCGTTCGCCTGCACGGGCAGGCCCACCAGCATGTACAGCACGGCATTGGAGTTGTACACGTAGGGGTAGGAGGTGTTCACCGCGAGCAGCGCCTCTTCGCTAGTCGGCAGTTTGAACAGACCTACACGGATGCGTGCACCGGGGATATAGCTGACGGTGAGTGAGGCATCAGTGAGCATGACGTCACGGTAGTAATTGACGCCGTTCTGCCCGGCATCCAGTGCAACAAAATAATTGATGTCGTCGTTGATTCTGCCGCGCGCACCTAGCCCAGCGCGTATCACTTGGAACTGGTGCGGCTGTTGCAACTCGGGCCAGTTGAGGTTGAGCGTGGAATATTGCCCGTTGAATGCCGCAGCGGCACCTTGCAGGCCGCTCGCTTTCTTGGCGTCGATGAAGGTGTAGCTGGGCTGGACGAAACCGAAGGTGCGGATGGCTGGCGCATCGGGTGCCTCGTTGCCCTGAAGCTGTAGCCAGTTGCTCGCATACACAGGACATGCAAAAAGACTTACGAGCAATACCATTCCGAATCTGTTGCGCATGATGTTCCTTTATCAGATCAGTTTGACGAACTCGCTCGCGGGAACCGGACGACTGTACAGATACCCCTGCGCCTCGTCGCAACCGTAGTTGCGCAGGAAGGCGAGTTGCGCCTCGGTCTCCACGCCCTCGGCAATGACGGTCAGTTGCAGCGTATGACCGAGTTGGATGATGGCGCGCACGATGGCAGCAGAGTCGGAAGCCTCGGCCAGATCGCGCACGAAGGATTGGTCGATCTTGAGCTTGTTCACAGCCAACCGTTTCAAATACGAGAGACTGGAATAACCGGTGCCGAAGTCGTCGATGGAGAGCTTCACGCCCATATCTTTCAAGCTGCGCAGGGTTTTGATGGCGACATCGACATCTTGTAGCAGGATGGATTCGGTCAGTTCCAGCTCCAACAACTCAGCCGGCAGGCCGGAACGTTTGAGCGCATGCGAGACCGTCTCCAGCAAGTTGCCGCGTTTGAACTGTAGCGCGGAGAGGTTTACCGCCATCACCAGTGCATGGCCTTTTTCGCGCCAGACTTGGGCTTGTCGGCACGCCTCGTTGAGTACCCAGTCGCCTATCGGAATGACAAGACCGCTACGTTCCGCCAGCGGGATGAATTTATCTGGTGGGAGCAATCCAAGTTCTGGGTGCTTCCAGCGCACCAGCGCTTCCGCTCCGATGAAACGCCCGCTGGCGATATCGATCTGCGGCTGATAATGCAGGATGAATTCCTGATTCTTCACCGCGTTGCGCAATTGCCCTTGCAGTTGCAATTGCTCCTGCGCATCGATGTTCATCTTGTCGGAGAAAAAACGGTAGGTGTCACGCCCGCTGTCCTTGGCCTGATACAGCGCAGTATCTGCGTTGCTGAGTAGCGTGTCGAATTCCTTGCCGTCATCTGGGTACAAGCTCACCCCGATACTGAATGTGGTGTTGATCGAATAGGTGTCTATCTCGAATGGGGCGGCGAACGTCTCAACGATCTGCTGTGCGATGCCGCTGATCACGGCAAGGTCACGCAAATTGGTCAACAGGATGACGAACTCGTCGCCCCCCTGACGACTGATGGTATCGGCATCGCGCAGGCATCCGCGCAGACGCTCGACCACGCGCACCAGCAACTGATCGCCGTAGTTGTGGCCGAGCGTGTCGTTCACCTGCTTGAAGTTATCCAAGTCGAGGAACAGTACCGCCACGCCGGAGTGGGCACGATCAGCCTGTGCGATCGCCTGTTCGTAGCGGTCACGCAATAACAGGCGGTTCGGCAAACCGGTGAGCATGTCGTGATGCGCAAGGAACTCCAGTTTCTTTTCCGCCTCGGCATGCTTGATGCGGGTGCGCAAAGTCTCGATGCCGTAAGCCAGATCGTTGGCCAACTCTTCCAACAGCTTCACTTCCTCCGCACTGAACGCATCGGCTGCGACGGAGTAGATAGTGAGTGCGCCCAACATATGCGTCCTGTTATTCAACGCCAGCGCAATGCTGGAGCGGTATCCACTCGCCAGCGCCGCCTCACGCCATAGTGCCATGTTCGGATTGGTCCGGTAATCCTGATTGATGTCGGTCAGCCCAGTTCTGATCGCCGTTCCCGTCGGGCCGCGTCCTTGCTCCGTGTCTGACCACCTGATCCCCACACCGCTTAGATAATCCTTGTCATCCCCCCAATGCGCAACAGAGCGCACGGTCTTCTCCGCATTATGTTCGGCATATCCCACCCATGCCATGCGGTAGCCTCCTTGCTCGACTATCAGGCGGCATATCTCGGACAACAAGGCCTGTTCTTCAACCGCATGCACCAGTGCCATATTGCAATCACTCAGCAGTTTGAGTGCGCGATTCAGCCGCACTTGCGATTGTTCGGCATGTTTGCGTTCGGTGATGTCCTGATTGGCTCCGATCAAGCGGGTAACAGTACCCTGCTCATCTCTTTCAACCTTGAGGCGAACGATCACCCAGCGCACCTCTCCGTTCTCGCACAATATCTGCGCCTCTGTTTGAATGAGCGCATCCTGGGTGCCAGCACTCAATGCTTTCTGGATCGTCACACCGACCTGCGGTGCAGAGTCGGGATGCACTAAGCGCAACGCGAAATCTGCCGAGCTCATGCGGTAGCCGCCCATCGCTTCAGCGCTGGTTTCATGCAGAGAATAATATTGATCATTGAATATGAACTCGTCGCTGGCCACCTCGTATTCCCAGTGAGCCATACGCGCTATCTTCAATGCCTCTGAAAGCTTTGCCTCACTCGATCGCAATGCGGCAGTCGCCTTCAGTCGCACGTTGAGCATCTCGTTGAACTCCTGAGCCACCTCTCTGATCTCGGGCGGACCATCCAGTGTGGCTCTGGCATCTTCGTAGCCTAATCTGAGTGCACGCGAAGCCGAGGCCAGCGCGCCGATGGGACGCGATATTTGGCGCGCGATCAACCACGCCACACCAAGAATTAACACCAGGCTCAGCAAACCCAGCAGCACATTTCTAAGCACCGCTTCACGAAGCTGGGAATAGACATAACTCGTCTGGATGCCAACATATACCGTCCAACCGGAACCTTCTACTTTGTCGATGTGATAGAGCCTAGATACCGAATCGACGCCCTCCATCTCACCGTCTATCCCTGTCAGCAGATTTTGTATGGTCTTGTTGTTGTCGTGTTTCTTTCCCACCCATTTCTCAGTGTCCAGATTGCGCCAAACAAAAACACCGTCCGAGGTCACGATGCCAATGGCCGTACCGGGAATCATAGGGACATTGGAGAGATTGGGTTCATACAGAGCCAAATCGAGAGGTAAGCCGAGAAAGCCTATCTTCTTGCCTTGGTCATCGCGGATCGGATAGGTCAGCACGGTCACACATCTGCCAGTGATGGGGCCAAAGAAGGGGTCGCTCACCACGAAACCATCCATAGCGAGCGACTTCTTGAACCACGGCGCCTGGGCCACCGAGACCGGCTTGCCTCCCGGTTGCGGAACAGCGGAACAGATCGCCGTGCCCTGCATATCGATGACGGTCATGTTCGCGGATTTGAGGAATAACTCGCGGAAGTCCCACAGCACTTTGTCGCAATTGCGCGCATCCATCTTGCGGATGAGCGGACGTTTGGCCATCTGCACCAGAAAATCTCGATTGGAGATCAGCACGCGATCGACATCGGAAGCTGCGGAGGCTGCCAACATGTGCGCTGTCAATTTGGCTTCGACGATGCGCTGCTGGGCATTGTCGTAGATGGTATATACAAGGATGCCGACCATCGGCAAAGCAATGGCCATCACCAGTGCAAATAATTGTGTTCGGATCGTGAGGATCGTTTTCATTTCAGTAAATGCAAGTAACTCGAGTGTTGGGACAAATTACTCATACGCATTCTGAATACGTCGAATGGCTGAGCGAATGATAGCCGATATAACCTGCCCAGTAGTGTGGAAATCGTCTATGCGCCACCAAACCATACGCAGCCAACACTACGCTCCCGCACCGTTCGCAACATCCTCTACCACCTGTAAGAATGCATCACCGTACTTAGCCAACTTAGCCTGCCCTACACCGCTGATGCGGCCCATCTCATCCAGTGTCTGCGGTTTGTGGTTGAGGATTTCCAGCAGGGTACTGTCGTGGAAGATGACGTAAGGCGGCACACCTTGTTCGCGCGCCAGTTCCATGCGCTTGGCTTTAAGGGCTTGCCACAAAGGATCATCGTTCGCGCCTGCGAAGGCTTCACGCAAACGTGAGCTACGCTCGACTTTGCTGCTGGTGCGTTTGACTGGCTCGGCATCACGACGCAACCACACCTCTTGCTCGCCACGCAAAACAGGACGTGATGACTCTGTGAGTTTCAACCCGCCATAGGCTTCCATATCCACGCTGATGAATCCGGCGGCGACCAGTTGGCGGTAGACGCTGCTCCATTGCTGCTGTGCCAGTTCCTTGCCGATGCCGAAGGTAGAAAGTTGCTGGTGATTGAATTGCTCGATCTTGGGTGTGTCCTTGCCCAGCAATACGTCGATGAGGTGCGCGACGCCGAAGCGTTGCCCAGTGCGGTACACACAAGACAGCGCCATACGCGCAGCCTCGGTGGCGTTCCAAGTATCCACGGGCGACAGACAGTTGTCGCACTGGCCGCAATCGCCTGGATGCTCTTCGCCGAAATAGCGCAGGATAATCTGGTGACGACATGCGGTAGATTCACAAAAGCCAAGTAGTGCGTCTAGTTTCTGCAATTCGACGCGCTTTCGTTCTTCTGGCGAATCACCAGAAAGCAACATCTGCCGCATCGATACCACATCGCCCAAACCGTATGCCATCCACGCATTCGCAGGCAAGCCATCGCGCCCTGCTCGGCCGGTTTCTTGGTAGTAGCCTTCCATGCTTTTAGGCAGATCGAGATGCGCAACGAAGCGCACGTTGGGCTTGTCGATGCCCATGCCGAAAGCGACGGTGGCGACCATGATGACACCCTCTTCGCGCAGGAATTTCTTCTGGTTCTTGCTGCGCACAGCCGCATCCAATCCTGCGTGATAGGGCAAAGCATCCCATCCCTGCTCTTTCAACCAAGCAGCAGTCTCTTCCACTTTTTTGCGCGACAGGCAATACACGATGCCTGCATCGTCTGGGTGCTCTGTTTCAAGAAAGGTCTGCAATTGTTTACGCGCGTTGTCCTTGAGCGCGACGCGGTAGCGGATATTTGGACGGTCAAAGCTAGAGACGAACTGTTGCGCCCGTTCCAACTGCAGGCGTTCGATGATCTCGGCGCGTGTCGGTGCATCCGCCGTAGCTGTCAATGCGATGCGCGGCACATTGGGGAAGCGTTCATGCAACACGGTCAGCGCGCGATATTCGGGGCGGAAGTCATGCCCCCACTGCGACACGCAGTGGGCTTCGTCGATGGCGAACAGCCCGATACCAGAGTCCTCGTTCAACTGTTCCAATAATTCAAGAAAACCTTCTGTCATCAGTCGCTCTGGCGCGACATACAACAACTTCAGCTCACCCGTGCGCATCTGACGCATCACTTCACGCGCGGCCTGTGCATCCAGACTCGAATTCAAGAATGCCGCCGACACACCTAACTGCTTGAGCGCATCCACCTGATCTTGCATCAATGCAATCAGCGGAGACACCACGATTCCAACACCTTCACGTAGCAAAGCAGGGATCTGATAACACAGGGATTTACCACCGCCCGTAGGCATCAATACCAAGGCATCGCCCCCCGCCACCATATGCTCGACGATGCGCTGTTGTGCACCACGAAAAGTGGCATAACCGAAGGTGTCGCGAAGTATCTGTTGGGCGCGGTCTGACATCATGGGAGGCACTAACAAAAAAGGTGCGCAAGCTTAACGCAATGCACACAATCTGAGGCATTCAATGCCAACGAGGAGTATTATTTATGCAGAAAAAACGAGGTCAAACACAAGGGAGATTTTTAGATGAGCATCCGCACTGTAAACACCCAGCCATTTTCCGATCAAAAACCTGGCACCTCGGGATTGCGCAAAAAAGTCCCCGCCTTTCAGAAACAACACTACCTAGAGAATTTCGTACAAAGCATCTTCGACAGCATCTCGCCGCCAGCTGGCGCGACATTGGTACTGGGCGGTGATGGACGATTCTTCAACCGCGAAGCTATCCAAACCATCCTCAAGATGGCGACCGCTAACGGCTTCGGCCAAGTGCTGGTCGGTCGTGGCGGCATCCTTTCCACTCCTGCGGCGTCATGTGTCATCCGCAAATACAAAACCTATGGCGGCATCATCTTGTCAGCCAGTCACAACCCTGGCGGCCCAGATGGCGACTTCGGCATCAAATACAACGGCAGCAACGGCGGCCCTGCAACGGAGACCGTCACCGAAGCCATCTTCGCCAAGAGCAAAGTCATCACGAGTTATCGCATCCTTGAAGCGGCCGATGTATCGCTAGACCAACTAGGCGAAACGACATTGGGCGGCATGAAGGTCAAGGTCATCGATCCTGTTAGCGACTATGCCGAGTTGATGGAATCACTTTTCGACTTCCCTGCTATCCGCTCTTTGCTGACCAGCGGCTTCCGTATCAAGTTCGATGCGATGCATGCGGTGAACGGGCCTTATGCCAAAGAAATATTGGAAGGCCGCCTTGGCGCACCAGTCGGTAGCGTGATGAACTTCGTCCCACTGGAAGATTTCGGTGGCGGCCATCCCGACCCTAACCTCACTTATGCGCACGACCTCGTAGAGATCGTCTATGGCAAAGATGCACCTGACTTCGGCGCAGCATCCGATGGCGACGGCGACCGCAACATGATCTTAGGTCAACGTTTCTTCGTCACCCCATCAGATAGCCTCGCCGTCATCGCTGCCAATGCCACTTTGGTGCGCGGCTACAGCAAAGGTGTCGCCGGTGTGGCACGCTCGATGCCCACCAGTGCAGCGGTCGACCGAGTTGCCAAAGCATTGAACATCCCGTGTTTCGAAACGCCTACCGGCTGGAAGTTCTTCGGCAATCTGATGGATGCTGGCAAGGTCACCTTCTGTGGCGAAGAGAGTTTTGGTACAGGCTCTGACCACGTACGTGAGAAAGATGGGCTATGGGCGGTGTTGTTCTGGCTCAACATCTTGGCTGTACGCAAACAGTCTGTTGAATCCATCGTGCGTGAACACTGGGCGAAGTTCGGCCGCAATTTTTATTCGCGTTACGACTACGAAGGCTTGCCTACCGAAGATGCGAATGGCGTGATGACACATCTGCGCAATAACTTTTCAGCACTCACTGGCAAGCAGTTTGGCAAATATACGGTCGCCACCTGTGATGACTTCAGCTACACCGATCCTGTCGATGCCAGCGTGAGCAAGAACCAAGGTATCCGCATCTTGTTCAGCGATGGTTCTCGCATCATCTTCCGCTTGTCTGGTACTGGCACAGAAGGGGCAACGTTACGTGTGTATCTGGAAGCCTATGAGGCCGATGTTGCAAGACATCATCTTGACGCACAAGATGCGCTAAAGGAATTGATACAGATCGGTTTGAGCATATCCGAATTGATCGCCCGCACAGGACGTCAACAGCCTACTGTCATCACTTGATCTTATTGGAGGGGGTTGCTGCAACGGCAGAACTTGCAGCAGCCTCACCGATGACTTGAAAGAAAACCTCGCCCTGCTTGACCATACCGAGTTCGCTACGCGCGCGCTCTTCCAAAGCTTCAGTCCCCTTCTTCAGGTCCTTCACTTCGGCATCTAGCACAGCGTTGCGCTGCCTAGCTTGTTCGTTGATATCTTTTTGTTCGTTGAGTTGGCGGTTGTTGTCCCACACCTTCAGCCAACTACCCTTACCCAGCCAGAGCGGATATTGCAACAGCAGGATAAGGGCGAGCAGGATGTAGGTTACAACACGCACTAATTATCCCAGCTGGTAGTAAGCCCCACGGCCAGGGTAAGAAGCGCTGTCACCAAGGTCTTCTTCGATGCGCAACAATTGGTTGTACTTCGCCATACGGTCAGAACGCGACAAGGAGCCGGTCTTGATCTGCATGGAGTTAGTTGCAACAGCCAAGTCAGCGATAGTGGAGTCTTCTGTCTCGCCGGAACGATGCGAGATGACTGCGGTGTAACCTGCACGCTTCGCCATCTCGATGGCTGCGAAGGTCTCAGTCAGCGTACCGATCTGATTCACTTTGATGAGGATGGAGTTGGCGATACCTCGCTTGATACCTTCGCGCAAAATCTTAGTGTTGGTCACGAACACGTCGTCGCCCACCAGCTGGATCTGCTTGCCGAGGCGGTCGGTCAATGCTTTCCAACCGTCCCAGTCGTGCTCGCTCATGCCATCTTCCAGTGTGATGACGGGATATTTATCGACCCACGATGCGTACATGTCAATGATCTGCGCAGCAGTCAAAACCAAACCGTCTGCCTTCAGATGGTATTTCCCATCCTTGTAGAACTCAGAAGCGGCAGCGTCGATACCGATAGCCACGTCTGCACCGGGTACATATCCCGCTGCTTCGATCGCCTCAACGATGACTTTCAGTGCGGCTTCATTGCCACCCAAAGCAGGGGCAAAACCACCTTCGTCGCCGACCGTGGTCGTCAAACCACGATGATGCAAGATCGCCTTCAAGGCATGGAACACTTCTGCACCGCAACGCAAGGCTTCGCGGAAGCTTTGTGCACCAACAGGGATGATCATGAATTCTTGAATGTCCGCACCGCCAGTCGCATGTGCGCCGCCGTTGATGATATTCATCATCGGCACTGGCATCTCCATGCGCGCTGCACCACCGAGGTAGCGATACAGTGGCAAGCCACTCTCTTCAGCAGCAGCACGTGCCACGGCCATAGACACCGCCAAGATGGCGTTGGCACCCAAACGGGATTTTGAATCCGTGCCATCCAAATCGATCATGGTCTGATCGATGAAGGCTTGTTCAGCCGCATCCAAACCAATGATCGCTTCGGCAATCTCGGTGTTAACGTTTTCAACTGCCTTCAACACGCCCTTACCCAAGTAGCGCTGCTTGTCGCCATCACGCAGTTCGATAGCTTCCTTCTCACCTGTGGAGGCACCAGACGGCACGGCTGCACGGCCCATCACACCAGATTCCAGCAACACATCTGCTTCTACGGTCGGGTTACCACGGGAATCCAAAATCTCACGGGCGATGACATCAACGATTGCACTCATTTTCTATTCCTTCTTTCAAACACTCTTTAAGTTAACGTTCTCTTCAATAAATCCTTGCTGCTTCACCAAAGCATCGATCGCTTTGAGTGTCTGCAACATCTCTTGCAGATGTCCCAAGGGGAATGCATTTGGGCCGTCCGACAATGCTTTTGCTGGATCAGGATGAGTCTCCATGAAAACACCTGCCACACCTGCTGCCACTGCTGCACGCGCCAACACGGGCACGAACTCGCGCTGACCGCCACTTGCCGTACCTTGACCACCGGGTAGCTGAACAGAATGCGTAGCATCGAATACGACTGGGCATCCTGTGTTGCGCATCACAGCCAAGGAGCGCATGTCGGACACGAGGTTGTTGTAACCGAACGATGCGCCGCGCTCACACACCATTATGGTGTCGCCACCACTCACTTCGCGCGCCTTGTCCACCACGTTCTTCATGTCCCACGGAGAAAGGAACTGACCTTTCTTGATGTTCACTGGCTTACCCGATTTCGCTACAGCATGGATGAAATCGGTCTGACGACAAAGGAACGCAGGCGTTTGCAATACATCAACGACAGATGCGACGGGAGCGATCTCGTCTTCATCATGCACATCGGTAAGCACTGGCACGCCGATCTGCGCCTTCACTTTTTCTAATATCTTCAAACCCGCTTCCATACCAAAACCACGGAACGTCTTGCCAGAACTGCGATTGGCTTTGTCGTAAGAAGACTTGTAGATGAATGGTATACCAAGTTTCTGACAGATTTCTTTCAACTGCCCAGCAGTATCGATCGCCATCTGCTCAGATTCGATCACGCAAGGACCTGCAATCAGGAACAGAGGTTTGTCTAAGCCAACATCAAAGTTGCACAACTTCATGTCGATTCCTTGCGTGCTACTGCAGCTTTGACGTAGGCCTCAAATAGAGGATGTCCGTCACGCGGTGTAGAAGTGAACTCTGGGTGGAACTGCACACCGACGAACCATGGATGCTGACTTTGCGGCAATTCCATCATCTCAGGCAGATCTTCGGATGGAGTACGCGCAGAGATGATCAAACCAGTTTTCTCTAAGGCAGGAACAAAATGATTATTCACTTCATAACGATGACGGTGACGCTCATTCACTTCATTGCCATAGATAGCTTGAGCCATCGTATTCTGCTTAATTGGGCAGCGTTGAGCGCCTAAGCGCATCGTGCCACCGATATCGGAATCAGCGCTACGTTTGGCTACCTTACCGTCACGATCCAACCACTCTGTGATCAGGGCAACAACCGGATGTTCAGTTTCAAGATTGAATTCGGTACTGTTCGCATCAGCCATGCCCGTCACATGACGCGCATATTCGATAACGGCAAGTTGCATACCTAGGCAGATACCTAGATAGGGGATCTTGTTCTCACGTGCATAACGGATGGCGGCGATCTTGCCTTCCGTTCCACGCACACCGAAGCCACCAGGAACTAGGATCGCATCGAGGCTCTTCAAACAATCGGTGCCTTCAGTCTCGATGACTTCAGAATCCAAATATTCGATGTTCACACGCGTCGAGGTATGGATACCTGCATGGCGTAATGCTTCGATCAATGACTTGTAAGACTCTGTCAGATCTACATACTTACCAACCATGCCTATGGTGATGTGATGTTTAGGATTTTCCTGAGCTGTGATGAGATTGTTCCAAACAGACAAGTCTGCAGGGGGAGCGTTCAGTGCAAGCTCTTCGCAGATGATGCGGTCCAAGCCTTGCTCGTGCAGCACTTGCGGTACTTTGTAAATGCTATCCACATCCCACATCGAAATGACGCTGTCTTCTTGCACGTTGGCAAACAACGATATCTTGGCGCGTTCGTCGTCAGGGATGCGACGGTCGGCACGACAGATCAATGCGGTTGGGAAGATACCGATCTCGCGCAGCTTCTGTACGCTATGTTGCGTCGGCTTAGTCTTCAACTCACCGGCTGTCGCAATGTATGGAACCAGCGTCAAATGAACATACGCCACTTGATGGCGCCCCATACGAAGGCCCATTTGGCGTGCGGCTTCGAGGAACGGCAATGATTCGATGTCACCTACCGTGCCACCAATCTCAACGATAGCCACATCCGCTTTTCCATCCAAAGAAGCAGCAGCACCGCGTTCAACGAACGCTTGTATCTCATTAGTGATATGCGGAATCACCTGAACGGTCTTGCCCAGATATTCTCCGCGACGCTCTTTGCGGATCACGCTCTCGTATATCTGCCCAGTAGTGAAATTATTGGCTTTTCGCATTTTGGCGCTGATGAAGCGCTCGTAATGGCCCAAGTCCAGATCGGTCTCGGCACCATCTTCAGTGACGAACACTTCGCCGTGCTGGAATGGGCTCATCGTGCCTGGATCGACGTTGATGTAAGGATCCAATTTGAGCATCGTGACTTTCAGTCCACGTGATTCAAGAATGGCCGCAAGTGAAGCGGCGGCGATGCCTTTTCCTAGGGAAGAGACAACGCCGCCGGTAATAAATATGTACTTTGTCATGGAGCGCGATGATACCGTAAAAGCTGTGTTCTCTCAAAGGAACTAACGAAATATAAAAGCAAAAACCCTCAAGTTTTCACTTGAGGGTTTAGCTTTGTAAGGAGTCTGACGATGACCTACTTTCACATGCGAGCTGCACACTATCATTGGCGCGAAGTCGTTTCACT
>JBGSWB010000210.1:0-25852 GCA_041752675.1 Sideroxydans sp.
GGCTTCGTTACAGATCGGCTCCGTGAACTTGTCCGCTGCTTATAGCCGCATCATGGATACGGACTACGCTTCAGAAACCACTGCGATGACCCGCAACAACATCTTGCAACAAGCAGGTACTGCAGTGCTGGCACAAGCGAACCAAACACCCAATACGGTTCTGACTCTGTTGCGTTAAGTAGTCTAGTTTGACTAGGGCCCAACGGGGAAACCAGTTGGGTACTTAGGATAAAGGAGAAGCAAAATGCTCATCCAAAATGTAAATAACGTTTTGCAAACACCGCAACCAATCAGGCTCCCCAGCGATGGGGCGCCTAAGGTCGCCGAGGCTTCGACTCAAGCTGTACCTCAACAGCCTTCTGCTCAACAGCTAAAAAATGCCGTAGACAGCATCAACCAAGCGATGCGTCAAGCGAACAAGAGCGTAGAGCTAAGCGTGGACTCGAGCACCAAGAAGTCGGTCGTCAAGATGATGGACTCTGAAACGGGTGAACTAATTCGCCAGTATCCATCGGAAGAAGTATTGGCAATTGCACAAGCAATCGATCAATATCTGGGACAACAAGGTCTTTTGTTCAAGCAAAAGGCTTAACTCAGGGGATAGATCATGGCCGCAACGACCTCAGTAGCATCGTCGAGCGCAGGCACACTTGATGTTGCCTCGCTCGTCTCTCAATTGATGACGGTAGAGCGTCAACCGATAGACAAGCTCAACACCAAGATCGAGAGCTCCCAGACCAAGATATCCTCTTTTGGAACACTCAAGGGTTTGGTGTCTGGCTTTCAAACCGCACTGCAAGGCTTGAGCACTAATTTGCAGGCATACAGCGCAACCCCTTCCGATACTAGCGTTCTTTCTGCCACTGCTAGCAGCGCATCAGTGGCAGGTGCTTATTCGTTGAATGTCACCACGTTGGCACAAGCCCATAAGTTAGCTGCCGCAGGGCAAGTCAGCGATACCAGTGCGATTTCCGCTGGCGCATCGACCGTCACCTTCACCGTCGGCACAACCAGTACGGATATCTCGATCGCTGCTGGGGCGACCTTGCAAGACATACGAACTGCGATCAATGCTGCCAACATCGGTGTGACTGCGAGCATCGTCAATGATGGTAGCGGCTCACCCTACCGCCTCGCACTGTCCTCAGACACCACGGGAACAAGCAACGCGATCAATAGCATCACCATCCAAACGGGGGGAGATGCTGCGGTCAATAATCTATTGGCGTACAACCCAAGCACGAACGCACCAGCGCCAGCACCTGCCATACCTATGGTGCAAACAGTTGCCGCGCAGAACGCCGATTTCACAGTGAACGGCATCCAGGTCATCAAATCCTCCAACACCGTGACCGATGCTATCCAAGGCGTGACACTGAATCTGACAAAGAGTGGTGTTGCCAACCTGACCATCGCGCGTGACAACACTGCGATCAACACGGCAGCATCAAGCTTCGTCGATACTTATAACGCCATGGTAAGTCAATTCAAGAGTCGCTCGGCCTATGGCAGCGCCACCAAAGCGGCGCCTGAATTGGCAGGAGATGGAACAGTGCGCATGATGCTGGATCAACTGCGTGGCATCTTGGGCACACCCGCCACCCCAGCAAGCGGTGGCTCGCTGACTTCCCTTTCACAAGTTGGCATCAGCGTGCAAGCGAATGGTTCCCTGAAATTGGATAGCAGCAAATTGAACAGTGCGATGGCAACCAACTTTAGTGATGTGACGAATCTATTTTCGTCTGCATCTGGTTATGTTACGCGCTTGAACACATGGGCTGATTCCGTCGTCCAAACAGGCGGCCTGATCGACGTGCGCACGCAAAACATCAATAACTCCATCAAGAGTTATTCAGAACAGGTCACTCAGCTAGAAAGCAAGATGATAGTGATCCAAAAACGCTATACCACTCAATACAGCGAACTCAACATGATGCTCAACAAGATGAATAACACCAGCGCTTATCTGACACAACAATTCAACAAGACTGGAGCATGAACATGAATGCACATACTGCAACCAATGCTTATTCCAAAGTCGGCATCGAATCAGGCGTGATCGGCGCGGACCCTCACAAGCTCATCGCTATGCTTTTCCAAGGCGCGTTGTTGGCTATCGCTAATGCGAAGAACGCCATGTTGCGCAAAGACATCCCTACGAAAGGTAGCGCTATCTCGAAAGCGATGCTCATCATCGATGAAGGTCTGAAGGCAAGCCTCGATAAAAAGGTTGGCGGCGAGTTGGCTCAGAGCTTGGATCAACTCTACGATTACATGATCGCTAGATTGTTGACCGCGAATCTGAATAACGATGCCGAGATACTGGATGAAGTCTCTCGTCTTTTGAGCGAATTGAAAGGTGCTTGGGATGCTATTCGCCAGACTGCATTAGCAACTGCACCCGCACAATCACCACAAATTGCAAATCAGAACAAACAACCAGCATTGGTCTATGGAAGGATGTAAGTGATGAATATGATCATCGAAGACTACAAGCGCTTATCCAGCATCACCAAACAGATGCGAAATGCTGCCGCTGCAGGCGAGTGGGACGACCTGATCGAGCTTGAGAAACGCTGCTCACAAGAGGTAGAGACCATCAAGCCTAGGGATGTCGTACCGACCGACGAATCTGAACGCAAACAAAAAGCTGCACTCATCCTCAAGATGTTGGCGGATGACAAAGCGATACGCTCTTATACCGAGCCTTGGATGCGCCAACTAGAACGCATCATGCAAAGCGCGCGTAGTGAGCAGCGCGTGCAAAACGCCTACTTTGCTCAAGGATGAGCGACGCGAAGATGAGCCATGCCTGTCAATCCGCTCGCCGTTGCACCCACTAAACTCGCCCTGAACGAAAAGCCGCTGATCGCAGCGGCCACAGACAAACCAGATCTCAAAGCAAGTCTCAAACTCGAGCTCGGTCAACAAGTCCAAGGTACGGTGCAAACTCAGACCGCACTTGGACAATTCCAAGTCCGCATCGCAGACCATGTAGTGCAATTGCAATTGCCAGCCTTCGTGCGTAGCGGCGACCTCATCTCACTGCAAGTCACATCCTTACAACCACGTCTAACGTTCTCGCTCTCTTCAGCCACCAACCCCGTCTCCACGTCGGAGCAACTCAGTTCTGCCTCACGCTTGCTGTCTTCCATCACGCAACAACCGTTAGAACAACCCTATGTGAAATCCACGCAACGTGCACCGCTATGGATCGCCAGCCAAGCCGCTACAGCTGACACCACCTTATTGGCGGACAAGTTGCATAACGCATTGAGCCACAGTGGGCTGTTCTATGAGTCCCATCAAGCGCAATGGGTCGCGGGGATGCGCAGCACACCGCAACTGATGCAAGAACCACAGAACCAACCGTCCCCGCAAACTACCGCTGTGCCGAGTGATGCCGCAGTAAAACCGAATGCAACCACATCACTCAACACCATTCCAGAGCATCTGCAAAATCTGGTGCAACAACAATTGCATACGCTAGAGAACCGACAAGTCTTATGGCAAGGCAAGGCTTGGGAAGGTCAGGAGATGCGATGGGAGGTGCGCGAAGAATCGCCGCGTCGCAGCACAACAGGCGCACAAGATGGTCAATGGGTCACCGAGATACATCTCGACCTGCCACATCTGGGTAGCTTGTCGGCTCGATTGAGCCTCAACGGTGGTGCGGTAAATCTGATGCTCAATGCCCGCGACGAAAAGACCCGCGAGTTATTAGGTAACGCAAGCACCCAACTCGTCTCCGCGTTGAACGAGCGCGACATTCCCGTATTGCAGACGCGTATCGAAAAGCTGGAGGATGCACTCTGATGAACGCCCCTAACAAGCGCCAGATGGCGGTCGCTCTGGCCTATCAAAGTGGTGATGCCGCCCCCAAAGTCATCGCCAGCGGACGTGGACTGATCGCCCAAGCCATCATCGAGCGCGCCAAAGAGCACGGTGTGTTTGTTCACGAATCCGAAGAACTGGTCGGCATGTTGATGCAGGTGGAGCTGGATCAACACATCCCACCACAGCTCTACCTAGCTGTCGCCGAGCTGTTAGCATGGTTATATCGTTTGGAACGAGGAGAAAACCCTGCTATTCCACGTACGAAAACCCCGCTCGCCCCCTTACAATCCAATCATACGAATCCAATTTAGGCGGCATCATGCGTAGCAAAGAAATCCCGCTCAAGATCGAAGTCTTCTCCAACGATGAAGAGAACGACTTCATCCTGCACGACCCCAAAGAGATCGTCGCCGTCCTGCGCGATATCGTCACTCACCGAAATCGCGTCGCGCTCTATTTCAACGATGACAACAACATGGTACTCACACTGTTGTTGGCAGTGGATGAGACGGGTGTCTGGGTCGATGCCGCACCCAACCCATTGGACAATCGCCACATCGAACGCAGCAGCCGTATCGTATTCGTCAGCACGCACAACCAAGCTAAGGTGCAGTGGGTCTCCAGCGATACCGCGCAATGTCTCTACGAGAACTCGCCAGCATTCTTCCTCCCCCTACCGAAAAAACTCCTACGTCTGCAACGGCGAGATTTCTACCGCCTGATGACACGCGAGCCAGAAGCGCTCACCTGCCTCATACGCCCACTGCCTGATCAAGCACACATCCATCACAAAGTGACTGTGATGGACATCAGCATCGGGGGACTAGCACTGGTGTGCAAAGAGGATGGGGTCGACCTACAACCAGGGGTTCAATATCAGAACTGCGAGATAGATCTACCAGACATCGGCACCATCAATGCCACCATCGAGGTTAAGAACACATTTGAAGTCACAGCACGCAACGGCAACGTGAGCCGTCGTGCA
Source organism: Sideroxydans sp. (assembly GCA_041752675.1). GTDB lineage: Bacteria > Pseudomonadota > Gammaproteobacteria > Burkholderiales > Gallionellaceae > Sideroxyarcus. The sequence goes on from JBGSWB010000210.1 coordinate 4,823, forward strand.
GGTTGTGTGTTCGTCAAGCCGAGTGGAGAAGTAGCGAAGATGTTGCAACGTTACGTCGCGCAGATGCAACAGAAGATGGCACACCAACGATCAGCTACTGTAATCGAATAAAGAGCGCACCTCCCATGACGAATGCAGCCTCGACACGGCCGCATTCGATTTCTAGGAACGCATCTCCCACTCGACGCGGCCCGTCTCCATAAGGCCACATATAGTCGTCAAAGATGACCCATCCACCCTCTGCCACGAAGCGTCCCCACGAAGCGATGTCTGTCTTCACCGACTCATACGCATGGTTGCCATCGATGTGTAGGATCGATATGCTTCCCGCATATCGCGTCTCACCAAAATGCTCTGATGTAATGATGTGCGCATCCGCATAATGTTGTGCACCTTCTGCCGACGCCATACGCAGATAATTGATGTGACTGGCATTGAAGGGGAGCAAGCCTATCTGGAACACCTGCAGGGCCTCCTCGGCATCCACCTGAGCCGAGCCACTATCCACGATAGTCTCGTTCTGAACGAGGTGCGCATTACTCCAGGGATCTACGCACAGCAGATTCCCAATTTGAAAATGCTGCGCCATCCACGCCAGGATGAATGCAGATTTGCCCCACCAACTACCGATTTCGACGAGATCGCCTTTGACCGAATGACGTGCAATCTCCAACAACACATGTAACTTCTCGTCATCACACATACCCGGTATCAGATCGGCATAGCGACACAAGCCTGCCAACTCGATGAGGCTCGGCATCGGATGGGTTGACTGCCCTATCAAAAGTGGTAGTGGCGTCTCTGAGAAATTTTGGGCCTTTTTAAGTGCAGCACGATAGCCACCCAACACCTCATCCACGGGAGATGTGTTCGCCAACGCCACCCCCGTCGCCAAGCGACTCAGATGTTGATCAAGATAGTTCCAAACCACCAGATTCGGGGTATAGACCTCCCCGATGTCGAATTCATTGATGAGTCGTTGTAAAGCCTCATCGAAAGTCGGATCGGTCACGTACGGTAAAGATGCCCATGCAGGATAAAGTTCTCGCGCCGGATCGTAGGCCAATGATGATGAACCGATGACCGTGCGCCCTTCTTCTTTGCATTTATTCAGGAATGCCACCGAGCGTGGCATACCGGCAGGAAAGATCAGGATAGGTTTTCTCGCCACGACTCAATCTCCGTGTTCGCACATCAGAAAGATGCTGGAGCACAGATCCGGATATTGCTGCCCCAACTGGTAACATCCTTCTAGATATTCCTTAGAGATGATGTCGGTCTGCAACAAACAGTCCCACTGAAAATTGGCAAGTGCCTTGAAGAAGATGCCTGACCGATGCACCACGTTCAGTCCAGCTGCCACCGCATCACGCTCCAAGGTATCGAGTGAATAAGTGCAACGATGGCCATGCTCGGCCTCAGCCGGCGTGACAGCGGCGTTATGCGAGATCAAGCCCATCTTCACCGCGATCTGGCGTGAAGGTGCGTTCGCATTCGGACACACCAAGAACAGGCGCCCACCGGGTGCTAGCCACTCATCGTTGATGCGTTTCAATACTGCGACGGGATCATCCAGATGTTCCAACACGTGGGTGAGCACGATGTTGTCATAGCGTTTTGGCAAGCTAACCTGCTCGAATAACGCATTGATGAAGACAACCCCTCCACCGACTCGCTGCTTCGCCTCTTCTATGGCATCACTTGAAGCTTCCACGCAAGTGACATCATCGAAACGTGCTAGCAAACGCTGGGTGAAGTGCCCCTTAAAACTCCCTAACTCCAGCAGGCTCCCAGCATTGAAGAAGGGCTCGAATGATCTGAACATGAAAGGATGCATCACATCGTAATCGAAGCCGTAGAAATAACTACGTCCCGCGTTATCCACGATCTCTTGGTTAAAGTCTCTTGTAGTCATCTTGTCACCTCACATACCCGCCAATTTTGCAAGGCCGAAACCATGCCGACCAAACTCGTTGCCGTTATAAAGCAGATAGATTGCCCCATCGCATTCAAAGGTATTCGGATAGCACATCATGTCCGAATCCCACGCCCCTGTTGTCACATCGATGCCTGACTGCGCATCGTCTCTATACCAATGTATGAGGTCGTCCGAATAGGCATAACCCAATCGATAGGCATTGTCCTTGTTCTGCCGAAAATCATAGGCACTGCGATAACAGAAATACATGTGGTATCGCCCACCCGCCTGAAATACCGTTGGCAATGCCTGACACTCACTGCTCAATCTATCCGCCACGATGGGCTTACCATCACGCAACCAGTTCACACCATCGGTCGAAGTCGCATGCGCGATCTTATAGAAACGTTCTGCCTCACCATCCACTTTAGGACGTTCCCATGCCGTACCAAAGATATACCACATATGAAACAGGCCATTCAGATGCTGCACGAAGGGATCGCCGACCAAAAATGCTTCGTTATGGCTCGCCGCCATGACAGGGCCGCCGTGACCATATTTTCGAAAATGCACTCCCTCATCTTCACTGACTGCCAGCCCAATACTCATATCGATAGAGACCGACACGCGCCGACTCCAACCCGAGGTGTACGCCCACACTTTTCCTTCATGCCGTAAGACATTGATAGGAAAGATGCCATGCTCATCGAATTCACCCAATCGACCTAGCTCGACGACAGGCCCCTTAGAAAGTCGCAACACATGATCGAAACCTTTATTGAAATCGACGTATTGCGGACAGCTCAGGTACTTGCCATTGGAGGTCTTCTTCTGCGCACAGAAATAGACTCGTACGAAATCATCGAACACCAACGCCTGAGGTGATTTCGCGAATGCAGTGCAACCGTCAAACAGTTCATGTTCTGCAGGGTCGAATATCCTGCCTAGCTTCTCCCATCGCATCAGCGTAACTCTCCACTTAACTTCGCCAAACCGAATCCTGTACGCCCATTCCCATTGCCGGCGTAGATCATAAAGACACTACCATCCAATTCGAATACCGTTGGATATGCCACCATCTCCGAATCCCATCCGTTCTCAGAGATGTCCAGATCGATTTGCGAATCGTCGCGCGTCCAATCGACCAAGTCCGTCGAACTCGCATAACCGATGCGATAGCTGCGTGTACGGTTGTCTCTGAAATCCAAGCCTTCGCGGTAACAGAAGAAGAGATGATATTTGCCATTGGCAAAGAATATGTCTGGGCAGGCTTGCGCCTCGTCATCGCCCAACTTGCTCTCCACGATATCGGTGTTCTGCTTGACCCAATTGATGCCATCTTTGGAAGTGGCCATGCGCAACTTGTAGATGATCTCAGCGCGACCATCTTCACCCAAGATCCAACGTCGGCCTGCGGTATAGGCCAAATACCAAGTGTCACCGTACTTGCGTATCTTGGGCGAAGTGACCACGAATGGCTCATCGGGTGAATGTGACAATATCGGCCCCTTGCCGTACTTCTCAAAACTCACGCCACCATCCTTGCTGCGTGCCAATCCGAGGGAGATATTGAAAGGCACCGATTCGCACCGCGACCATCCACCGTAGATGGCCACGACGTCATCTCCATCTTGCATCACCGACACAGGATAGGTGCCGAACTCATCGAAAGTCCCCAGCCCCCCCAACGCCAACACAGGTTGTTTCGATAACGCTTTCACCTTGAATAGATCGTCGCGCGCCAGATCGACAAAGGCACAGTAACTGACGAACTGCATACGCGCATCCGGTGCCGGACGGCAACAGAAATACACCCTTACCACATCCGCCAGGACAAGGACGTTAGGCGCTTGCGCGAAACTCAACATCCAGTCCGGCCTGTCTGCGATCTGTGTCGGGTCGAACAACAAGCCCAACTTATTCCAAGCGAATCCCATCTTCCTTCCTCTCAGTCTTTGGCTTTCGCCTTGAGCAATCTCACCGCTTCCACCAACAGTCGAGTCTCTTCTTTAAAGATGCGGCCGCCCAATTGCCAAGGCGTCTCGCTGTAATCAACTGCGATCGATTTTTGCAGGATGATGCCACCTTCATCGATACCGGCATTCACAAAATGCACGGTACATCCCGCACGCTCCTCCTTTGCCTCCATCACGGCCTCTTGCACCTTCACACCGTACATCCCCTTGCCACCGTATTTTGGCAACAGCGATGGATGAGTATTGATGATCCTACCCTGCCACCGCTCACAGATATGAGCGGGGACGATAGGCATGAATCCTGCCAACACGATGAGATCGGCATCTGCGGGAACAGCCTTGGCGAATGTTTCGAACATCGCCTCCTTACCCTTTGTTGCATCCAGCGAAACAAAGGGGATACCGTGTATTTCTGCCCGCACTATTGCACCACATTGGCGATCCACAATGAGCAGTGAGATAGCTATCCCCAGTTCATCCCGCGCATCAATGAGTGCCTGAAAATTCCCTCCGCCCCCAGACGCACAGACAACGACATTGAATCTATCTTTGCTCATCGATTGCTCACACGAAGGTGTAACCACTCTTGATTTGCTGTTGTACGACAGGCAGCGGATTGAACATCATCACATCGATGATGGACAGCCATGGAACAAAAGGCGCTTCGAATTGGACGTATTCGAACGGCGATGATTGGATGAATTTCAGCTCGATCCCTTTGGCGCTAAATACCTCTTTTGAATACAACTCCACCCCTCCGATGGCGTTCACATAAGTCGTCGCACAGAGTGCCTCACATAATGCCAGCACCTTGTCCTGAGCATGCAAACCATGATCTATGATGACCTCTGATGAGATCTTGATGTCAGTGGTGATGCCGAGATGCTTGCAAATCTGCACGATGGAATGATGCAGATAATGAAACAGATTGCGCTCTTCACAACGCACGATCCGCTCCACCAGAGGGAACGTCTGATCAAAATACGGTGCGCGTCGATACGCACCTTTAAGCTGATTCAACAAATGCTCACGATCAAAGTCGGCTGCCAACTCGCGCTCACAGACATCCAAAGAATCAGAATCCTTTTTCAATGGCAATGAGAACATCATGTCTTTACTGTTCTGCAGGAAACGGTTGCGGTTGATCCACCCCTTCTTGGTGTACTTGATGTTGTCGTACACGACGAACTGCTCGACTGCGGCGATCAGCTGGAAATATCCGATGTAGGGAAAGAAATACGGCTGCATGATGGCCACGCGCTTCATCACCACCTCAGCTCGCGATCAACCCAACGATCTGTGCAACCTGCTCGGGAGTCAACTCCGGATACATCGGCAAGCAGATGACCTGCTCTGCACGTTTTTTCGCCACAGGCAGATTCGCATGCGCGGCAGACTGTAACCCACGATACATGGGGAAATCGCTAATTAGGGGGTAGAAGTATCGGCGCACATAGATACCGTTGTCGCGCAACCTTTCATACAGCGCATCACGACTTGAAGGATAGTCAGATTGAACAAGGATAGGGAAATATGCGTGGTTGTCCACCTTCTCTATGGTCGCCGACAAACACTGTATGCCGCTCACGCCCGCCAAACCCTTTCGATAAAGCGCAGCAACCTCTGCACGCTTCTGCAAAGCCGCATCGATGCCTTTCAGCTGCAACATACCAAAGGCCGCATTGATCTCACTCATCTTGCCGTTGATGCCTGCCGCCACCACTGTCACCTCATCCACAAAGCCGAAGTTCTTCAAATGATCAATGTGTGATTTTGTCTTCGCGTTCTGGCAGATAATCGCGCCACCCTCAAACGTATTGAACACCTTAGTCGCGTGAAAGCTCATCACCGACATATCACCGTGGTTCAACACGCTACCTCGCGCATCCTTCACCCCGAAGGCATGTGCTGCATCGTAGATCACCTTAAGATTGTAGTTGTCCGCGATCTTTTGGATAGCATCGACATCACAAGGATGACCATAACAATGTACCGGCATGATGGCCGTGGTCTGCGGCGTGATGGCGGCCTCGATCTTGGCAGGATCCAGATTGAGCGTCACTGGGTCGATATCGGCGAACACTGGCTTGATACCGTTCCACAGTAAAGAATGTGCTGTCGCCACAAAAGAGTACGGCGTGGTGATGACTTCCCCTGTGATACGCAAAGCTTGGAGTGCGGTGACCAAGGCAAGCGTGCCATTGGCGAAGAGGCAGATATGCTTCACCCCCAAATATTCACACAGCGCCTGCTCTAACTGCTGATGGAAAGGGCCATTGTTGGTCAACCATTTGTTGTCCCATATCTGCTGTAAGTAGGGAACGAATTCCTCCAAAGGAGGCAACAGCGGTTGCGTCACATAGATAGAAGAATTTTTTTTCGCCTCGGTCATCGCCCCATCTCCTTCAACTCATCCGATGCAACTTGCCTTTCCACTTGGAACGATACGGGGGGTAGCTCATCACACCAACGCCGCCACATCATGCGTAGCGCATGAGCCAATCCTGCTGCGATCAACTCTGGACGACCCGCCGCAGAACTAGAGAAACGTTCTCTCAAGTTAGCTCTGATCTCGGCCAAAGCTTGGAGATCGCCCGCCCACTCCACTCCCTTCCGCACGAATTCCTTTTCATCATATGCGATGAAAGCTTGCAATCCTGCGTGACTCAACACCCCAGCCCCCGTCCTTCCAGCCACGGTATCGCCCGCAAAGGTCAGGGTCGGCACTCCCATCCATATCGAATGCAATGTCGTAGTTCCCCCGTTGTAGGGAAATGTATCGAAACAGAGATCCACCTTGTGATGCAGCTTCAGATAATCCGCCATATTGCTACGTTGGTAGAAATCCAAGCGCTCACGCGCGATTCCTTCCTCAATGAACCATTCGATCAGATTGGCGTATTTCCCATCTTCGGGCATCCCGCCCAGCACCATCCTCGCATCAGGTACAGCACGGAGTATCTGAGCCCATACAGCTACCACCGAACGACTGATCTTGCTAGTCCGATTGAAACTACCAAAGGTCACATAACCATTGGCTAGTGCGGGCAACTCATTTATGGAAGGCGCATCTTGACTCGGCAAGAATGGCGCACTAGCAGGAAGGTGTACGAGCTTCTCGGTGAACTGGTCATCGAACTCGCCAGGCGGCAGGAGATAGCGATCGGAGAAATAATGATCCATAGACCGCAAGCCGGTCGTTCCCGGATACCCCATCCAACTACCTTGTATCGGAGCCGGCTTTCTGGCGAAGGTGAGCAGTCTGTTCTTGGCGGTATGCCCAGACAAATCGATTAGGATGTCTATCCGATCCGCGCGTATCTTTTTATCCAAAGCGTCATCCGAAAGCCCGTATACGACATTCCAATATGCGAATCGAGCGCGCATGCGCTGAGTGACATCATCTTCGACACTGTGGTTGGAATAGGCATGCATGACGATCTGTGTATGTCCTGACAGATGCTCAAATATCGGCTCAATGAAATAGGCCATCGCATGGTTACGCAGATCACCCGATACGAACCCCACATTCAAACGACGATCTGGATCACGCGAATTCTCGTATCGCTTAGGCGCATTGATATAGGCAGCCTCGAATCTTTCACCAAACCGGCAGTGTTCTGCGAACAGCGTCATCGCATCGACTGTCGGATTGTGCGAACGACAGAAGAGCAGATTGCTGAATGCGATATCCGAATCGGGGTTGTACTTTAGCGCCTGCCTGAAACTGCGTTCCGCCCCCTCTAGGTCTCCGATATCCTTAAGTACCGCGCCCAAATTCATATGCGCATCGGAAAAATCTGGCTTGAGTTCGATGGCCTTACGTAAATAGCCTTCCGCCTCGACCAATCTACCCGTCTCTCTTAGTGTCACCCCCAGATTGCTGTATGCCTCCGCATATCCAGGCTTGAGTTGGATAGCACGACGATGACATGTCTCTGCTTCGTCGCGTCGCCCTAGACTCTGCAAGATAGTTCCCAGATTATTGTAAGCTTGAGAATATTCTGGATTGATCACTAAAGCGCGCCGGCAACTCGCCTCCGCCTTGAGCAGCCCCCCTCTTCCCAGCAAGATGACTGCCAGATTGTTGTGTGCCTGTTCATAGTCAGGATCGATCTCGATCGCACGGCGACAACTAGCCTCCGCTTCGTCCATCCTGTCCCGCCCCATCAAGATGGCGCCTAGGTTGTTGTAGGCATCGGCATAACTCGGATCTAACGCTAACACTCGGCGACAGCACTCCTCTGCAGCTTCGAACCTTCCAAGACTCTCTAGGATGACAGCCAGATGATTGAAAGCCACAATCAGATCGGGCTTGATCTCCAATGCCCTTTGACAATAAATCTCGCCTTCATTCGACCTTCCCATCGTATGCAAGACCCCACCCAGATTGCTAAAGGCTTCCGCGTAGCTAGGCTCTATCTCCGTTGCGCGTCTAAAACAAGACTCGGCCTCCGCCAATCTCTCTTGCCCCTGCAAGATGCTGCCCAAGGTGTTGTATCCCTCGGCATATTCTGGTTTGGCGGCTAGCACCCCCCTGATGAAAGATTCCGCCTCATCCAAACGCTCTAATGATTGGAGCGTGACACCCAAGTTGTACTGAGCATCAATGTGAGTGGGAGCTAGTTGCAGAGCACGTCTAAAACTCGCCTCGGCCTCATCCAATCGCTTCAGTTGTTGCAGTGTGATACCCAGATTGATAAAGATAGCCACACTGTCAGGCTTGATTTTAAGGGCTCGGCGAAGCGTTGATTCCGCCTTGTCCATTTGCTCCATATCTTTATAGACGATGCCAAGACTGCTGAGGGCTTCTGCATTGTTGGGAGCGATCTTGATGGCTCTTTCAAGGAGCGCCTTGGCTTCATCTAGACGATCTTGATTCCTGAGCAGGATACCCAGATTGATACATGCATCGATGTATCGAGGATCCACCTTCAACGCTCGTCGATAAGTCGCTTCTGCATCGGTGAATCGACCTACTTCTTGCAAGGTGACGCCTAAGTTGTATTGGGCCTCGACATCATCTGGCGACAGCGCTGCCGCCTTCTCCATGGGAAGCAATGCCTCTGCACCGCGCCCCATCTGTTTGAAGATAGCCCCCAAAGCTTTCCATCCGAACTCATGCTCAGGAAAACGTAGGGTCATCGACTCCGCCATCGATAAGGCCTCATCCAACCTGCCCGATGAAAACAAGGTGATCAGCGTATTGATCTCATGAGCACTGGGCACCTTACCCTTGCGGGCTGGCTTTATCGAAACGATCTCCGACTCCTGAGGCGCAGATACCTCTTCGATCTGAGCTGGTTCAAACGCATCCACCTTCAGCCTTGATGCCAATGCATCGACATCATCCCCTTGCAAGCCCTGTTGTTGTGCGAATTCCAATACCTGCCTTGCATCTTCGACCTGCCCCGCTTGGAACAATGCATCTATGTAACCGACCCAATACTGTCCGCGTGAGGGATCTGCATCCAATGCAGCATTGAAATAAGCGAGTGAATCGGCTGACTGCTGCCGCAGAACCAGCAACACACCTAAATTATGATTTGCCACTGGATGAGCAGGATGTTTCTGCAAGAACTCTCGATAACGTCCTTCGGCTTGCTGAAACCTCCCTGCCTGTTGATGAGAGATGGCATCTACCAATAGCTGCTCGACCGCCTGTGGATCTTGGGGTATAAAAGGTTCGCTGGTCATCGCTCCACCGCCGAATGTTTCGCTTCAAATGGTCATAACACCAAGCGCATGGCTACGTTGGCGTCAAACCTGCATGTTCATGATGTCGTTATAGGCCGCCACCATCTTGTTACGCACTTGGACTGCGGTCTTGAAAGAGATATCCGCTTTCTGCATAGCGATCATAGTATCGCTCAAACTCACTTTATCATCCCCCAGCACGAATGCTTTCTGCATATCCGTGGCTTGGTGTTGCGCCTGATTGACGCTATCCAAGGAATTTTTAAGTACGTTGGCGAAATCTACCCCATTGGTCGCTGTTGCCGCTGGTGTTGGCTGCCCCTGCGCAACGGCCACCGCCGCCCGCATCTGGGCCAACAGATTATCCACATTACTCACGTTCATGCTCATTTCATCTCTCCTTACGCGACTTCCATGGCCGCCACTGTACGCGCGCGCGCAAACCCTTTAGCACGGGAAAAGCGCCCTATTTCCCCTCCTTTTCAAAACATCACCCTTGATTCACAAGCAGATAATTTGCACCGTGTGATAGTGAATCAAGACCTAAGCAGGTGAGAAAAAATGGCTGATACCGACATCAATATGAACCCCTCCATGGCACAGCAGATGCTGGGCATGCCCAGCCAACAGAAGCTGGGGCTGATGGTGGCCGTGGCCGCCACGGTCGCCTTACTCGCCGGCCTATGGATGTGGGGGCAGACCCCAGATTTCCGCGTGCTCTACGCCAACATGTCCGAACGTGACGGCGGTGCAGTCATCGAGGCTTTGCAGCAACAGAACATCCCTTACAAGTTCTCCGAGGGCGGCACGCTGATGGTGCCTGCCGACAAGGTGCATGAAGTGCGCCTGAACATGGCTTCACAAGGCTTGCCCAAAGGCGGCACGGTCGGCTTCGAACTGATGGAGAACCAGAAGTTCGGCACCAGTCAGTTCCTTGAACAGATCAATTACCAGCGCGCCTTGGAAGGCGAATTGGCGCGTTCAGTGCAGACCATGGCCTCTGTGGCAAATGCCCGCGTCCACCTCGCCATCCCCAAACCCACCGTCTTCGTGAAAGAAAAGCAGAAACCCAGTGCCTCGGTGGTGCTGGCACTGAATGCAGGGCGCTCACTGGATGAAGGTCAAGTTAACGCCATCGTGCATCTCATCTCCAGCAGCGTACCCGACATGCCGTCGCAGAACGTCACCGTGGTCGATCAGAGCGGCACCTTGCTCTCGGCTGCCCGTAGCGGCACCGGCCAGATGTTGGATGCGACGCAATTGAAATATGTGCGTCAGGTCGAGACGGATTACGTAAAACGCATCGAAGACATCCTCTCGCCAATCACCGGCATCCAAAACATCCGCGCCCAAGTCACCGCCAGCTTGGATTTCGCCGTGAGCGAACAGACCTCGGAGATGTACAAACCCAACCAGCCGCCCAATGAAGCTGCCGTGCGCAGCCTGCAAAGCTCAGAGATATTGGATGGCATCAAGACAGCGGGGGGCGTACCCGGTGCATTGTCCAACCAACCGCCTGTGCCAGCGACTGCGCCCGTGGTCACACCAGCCACTGCCGTTCCCGCAGCGAACGGTGGCACGGCCACCAACAACTCGCACAAGGAGATGACCACCAACTACGAAGTGGATCGCACCATCCAGCACACCAAGATGCCCACAGGCAACATCAAACGCATCGCCGTTGCCGTGGTGTTGAACAATCGCAGCGTCACCGACAAGGATGGCAAAGTGGTGTCCACGCCTTATACCGATGATGAGAAGGCGCAGATCACTTTGCTCGTCAAAGAAGCGGTCGGCTTCGAAGAGAAGCGGGGCGACACACTCAACCTACTCAACAGCGCATTCAACGACACCAGTGAAGTGTTGCCAGAGATACCACTGTGGAAACAACCTGACATGATCGCGCTGGCAAAAGAGATATTTAAATATCTATTGATCGGTGGCGGTATATTCTTCTTACTGTTCGGCATCATCAAACCAGCTTTCAAGAGCGTCGCCGAGATATCTGCTGCACAACAAGATGCGATGGAATCAGCATCTCAAGGTGGCAGCAACTACAACGCCGCAGGGGGTGGCGAGCACACACGGCAATCGGCTAGCGCCTCCTATGAAAACAATCTTCTGATCGCCAAACAGCTTGCCAAAGACGACCCCAAGATCGTAGCGACCGTGGTCAAGGAATGGGTGAACAAAGATGAGTGAAATCGGCATCAATAAGAGTGCCATCCTGCTCATGACATTGGGCGAGGATGAAGCGGCTGAGGTGATGAAGTATCTGGAACCGAAAGAAGTCCAGAAGATCAGCACCGCGATGGTGGCGCTGAACAATCTCTCGCGCGACCAGATCGCCGATGTCTTCGAAGAGTTCCATATCAGCGCCTCCGAAAAGACCACCATCGGCATGGATTCCAGCGATTACATCCGCAACATGCTGAACAAAGCCCTGGGCGATGACAAGGCGGCCGGCTTGCTCGACCGCATCTTGCACAACAGTGACACCAGCGGCATCGAAAGCCTGAAGTGGATGGATCCTAGCTCGATCGCCGACCTCGTCTCCAACGAGCATCCGCAGATCATCGCCACCATCATGGTGCATCTGGAACCAGATCAAGCTTCCGCCGTACTGGGGAAACTCACTGAACGTCTGCGTAACGATGTGCTGTTGCGCATCGCGACATTGGATAGCGTGCAACCGGCCGCTTTGAAGGAACTCAACGATGTACTGACCAAACTCCTGTCAGGCAACGCCGTCGCCAAGAAGAGCATACGCGGTGGTGTAAAGACAGCCGCCGAGATCCTCAACTACATCGGCAGCACGCAAGAATCCGTCATCGAATCGGTGCGCACACATGACCCAGAACTGGCGCAAAAGATCATGGACGAGATGTTCGTGTTCGAAGACATCCTCGAAGTGGACGACCGTGGCATCCAACTGGTGATGCGCGAAGTGCAATCCGAATCGCTCATCGTCGCCCTCAAAGGTGCGAGCGTGGAGATGCGCGAGAAGATCTTCAAGAACATGTCGTCGCGTGCTGCCGAGATGTTGCGCGAGGACCTGGAATCGAAGGGCCCAGTCAAACTCAGCGAAGTGGAAGCCGAACAGAAAGAGATCCTCAAGATCGTACGTCGTTTGGCAGACGAAGGTCAGATCGTGCTAGGCGGAAAGGGCGAGGACGCTTATGTCTGATGCCGACATCGTGGCGAACACTCCCACCTCATCCTCCCCTGAAAAACTATCCGCGTGGCAACGCTGGGAGTTACCTGCCTTCGAAGCAGGAAGTGCGCTTGCTCGCCGTGTCGGCCTACCCACCGCTGCCGAAATGGCACAGATGCAACAACAGGCGCGCGATGAAGCCTATCAAGCAGGGTATGCGGAAGGACAGCAACGCGGCTACACAGAAGGATTACAACAAGCCATCGCAGAGAAAGAGCGTCTCGCCGAATTGACCAAACTGCTCGAATCACAGGTAGACGAAAAGGTCACGCAAGAACTGATGGATTTGTCTCTCGACATCGCACAGCAAGTGTTGCAACAGTCGCTCAAAGTACAACCCGAGTTATTGCTCGGCATGGTGCGCGAAGCCATCAGCGCGCTCCCCATATTCAACCAAGCAGCACACATCATCCTGAATCCAGAGGATGCAGCGATGGTGCGTGAACACATGGGCGAGCAACTCTCGCACTCGGGCTGGAAGATATTGGAAGACACACGCACAGTGCGCGGCGACGCACGCATAGAGACCGCCAACAGCCAGGTCGATGCCACGCTCGAAGCACGTTGGAACCGCGTAGTGAGCGCGATGGGACAAGAGTCAAAATGGTTGGTGAAACCATGAACAACGCTCTCCACAACCAGCGCTGGCAAGAGGTGTTGCAGATGAATCGCGACATCGTGACGCAAAGCAGCCCCTTGCTGGTGAGTGGACGTCTCACCAAGGTGACCGGCTTGGTGATGGAAGCGGTCGGCTTGCGCATGGCGGTTGGCAGCACCTGCCTGATCGAACTCCCCAACAATCGCATCGAAGCGGAAGTGGTCGGCTTCTCGGGCGACAAACTATTCTTGATGCCAGAGAACGATGTGCATGGCCTGATCCCCGGCGCACGCGTCGTGCCTTCTGAACAACAACGCGCGCCCGTCAAGGTCGGCCAGCAACTACGCTTCCGCCGTCGCACCGCCGACTTGGCGCGCCACCTTCCCGTTGGAGAACATCTGCTGGGACGCGTACTCGATGGCGCAGGTCGCCCGTTAGACCAACTAGGCGCGTTAGTAGAAAGCCGTACCGCCCCCTTGCAGAGTCGCCCCATCAATCCATTAGAACGAGCAGCCATCGATGAGCCATTGGATGTCGGTGTACGCGCCATCAACACCTTGCTCACTGTCGGTCGTGGTCAGCGCATGGGTCTGTTTGCCGGCTCTGGTGTAGGTAAGAGCGTGCTGCTGGGCATGATGGCGCGCTACACCAGCGCCGATGTGATCGTGGTCGGACTCATCGGTGAACGTGGCCGCGAAGTCAAAGAATTCATCACCGACATCTTGGGCAAGGAAGGCCTGGCGCGCTCCGTCGTGGTCGCCGCCCCCGCCGACACCAGCCCGCTGATGCGTATGCAAGGCGCGGCTTACGCCACCACCATCGCCGAATATTTCCGCGACCAAGGTAAGAACGTTTTGCTCATCATGGACTCGCTCACCCGTTATGCGATGGCGCAGCGCGAGATCGCACTTGCTATCGGCGAACCACCCGCGACCAAAGGTTATCCCCCCTCCGTGTTCGCCAAATTGCCACAACTGGTCGAACGTGCCGGTAATGGCATGGAAGGCGGCGGCTCTATCACCGCGTTCTACACCGTGCTCACCGAAGGCGACGACCAACAAGACCCTATCGCAGATGCCGCGCGTGCCATCTTGGATGGACACATCGTGTTGTCGCGCAGACTGGCCGAGTCAGGCCACTATCCAGCAATCGACATCGAAGCTTCGATCAGTCGCGCCATGAACCACTTGGTCAGCGCCCAGCATTTCCAGATGGTGCAAAGCTTCAAGCACATGTACGCACACTACCAGCGCAATCACGATCTGGTCAGCGTCGGTGCTTACGTGCATGGAAGCGATCCTTTTTTGGATCAAGCCATCGCATTGCATCCGCACATGGATATGTTTCTGCAACAGAACATGTATCAGTCCGAACCTTTCAACGCGAGCATGGATCAGTTCTCGACCTTGTTCCAACACGCAGCCTGATAAACGACCATGACCAAACCCTTCTCACTTCAACCCTTGGTCGATCTGGCACATCAGAAGAACGATGCAGCCACACGCAAACTTGGGCAACTCAACCAGCAGCAACAGACAGCACAAGGGAAACTGGAAGCACTACAGCAGTATCGGCGTGACTATCAAACCAAACTCCAAGAAGCACTCCAGCAAGGCATGGAGCCGGTGGCACTGCGCAATTTTCAAGACTTCATCGACCGTCTGGACAAAGCCATCCTTCAACAGAATCAAGTGATGGAAAAAGCGAAGAAGGTCGTGCAGAGCGGACGCAATGAGTTGATGGATAGCACGCGCAAGATGAAATCTTTCGACACGCTGGCAAAGCGCCATGTCGAATCCGAGATGAAGGTAGAAGCTAAATCGGAACAACGTATGCAAGACGAACAGACCGGCCGTTTTGCGGCCCAACATGCTGCAGATAAGCGTGGCGACAAATAAACAGGAGTGAACATCATGAGTGACATGTCTATCTTATCTAACAACGCAGCCGCCTCTAGCAAGACTGGCAAACAATCGACTGCAAGTGCCAATGCGAGTGACGAAGCACCCTCGAACATCCTACCTTTCGGTGAAGTGTTAGCTCGTCAACTATCTGACAAGACGGTGATAGATGTGAAAGGCTTGGTGATCGATACGCAGGCCGCTGCCAAACCATTGGAGCTGAGTGTGAGCGATGTCGCCATCGTTGCCGCCTCCGACACCAAGAAAACCGAAAGCAACGTAGATACCACGAGTGCCAACTTGCCTGCCGACATACTGGCAACGATATTGCCCCAGACAGTCGCTGCGGCTGTGGCAGCCGTGAATATTTCGACGCAACCTTCCGCCTCTGGCGACAAGGGAACCATCGCTGGTGACAAGGGAGCCATCGCTGTTGATAAGAGAGTGATCGCCAATGACAAGGGAACGATCACTAGCGATAGCCTCAAGAGCTCTCTGAATGTCTCTGAACTCGCAGCGCCTGTATCTACTAGCGTGATCGCGCCGAAGACCATACCGACGATCACCCCACAAGTAGGCACCCTCACCAACAACGACAAACTCAAGGCCGCCACTGTCGCACCCGAATCGAATACGAGCGAGGTCGCGCTGAAGAGCACACCTACGATCATTGCCGGCAAAGATGACGCTCCCACCACAAATATACCTAGTGATACCACTTACGCTTCTGAAGTGAATACAGGCATGATCACACTGAAGGCCGCACCTGCGACTACCCCCAGCAAAGATAGCGTCACCGCTGCAAATATCCTCAAGGGCATCACTGAATCAGCAGAACCGAATGCAGGCATGATCGCGCTCAAGACCATGCCGACGATCACCACTAGCAAAGAGACCATTGCCACTTCCGCCAAGCTCAAGAGTGTCGTTGATGCGCCCGAACTGGCTACTGGCAAGAGCGCGCTGGATACTCTACCAACGATCAACACCACCAGCAGCACCAAGATCGTAGCCAACGTAGTCGCTTTCGCCCAAGAAGTTGAACTCAGCGACAAACTCGACGCCTCGATGGTAGTGCCTTTGACTCAAGCAGCGACACCTCAAGCGAATCTGGTGCAATCGATGGCGAACGTCTCACCCATCGCGACTCAAGCCACACAATTGGTGATCGATACACCCGTCACCCAAAAGCAGTGGGGGAACGAATTCAGCCAGAAGATAACTTGGATGGCGACCCAACAAGACCAGCATGCCGAACTGCATCTCAATCCCGCCCAACTCGGGCCGGTCGATGTGGTCATCAAGGTCAGCGGCGACCAAGCCACTGCTCAATTCACTTCAGCCCACGCTGCCGTACGCGAAGTGATCGAGCAATCCATCCCTAAACTTCGCGAGATGTTGGCCGATAATGGGATCATGTTGGGTAATACCACGGTCAGCGACCAGGCACCGCGTGAGCAACGCGGCGAGTTTGGCAACCAACGTCAGACCGCGCCGAATGGTCGTGTACTAGAATCTGTACCCTCCAACATGAGTGATACACGTGTGGCCGCCCCATTGAGTCGTCATAACGGCATGGTGGACACCTTCGCCTGACATTCAAATTAAGGCTGGAAACCCCACCTTTTCCTTAGATGCTAGGCGTTGACCACGCGGGATAATTCAAACCAATCGAAAGGAAATAGAAATGTCGAAGCCCGCAAAACCCGCTGCTCCTGCCGCTCCTGCTGAGGGCGCCGCGCCGCCTAAGAGCAAAAAGATGTTGTTCATCATCATCGGTGTGGTGGTGTTGGCTCTCGCTGGCGGTGCTGGCTGGTATTTCACTAAAGGTCATGCGCCCGAAGGTGAACATGCAGCAGAAGTGAAAGCGGAACCCGCACACGAACCCAAGTACATCGCACTGGGCGAGAACTTCACCGTCAATCTGCTACATGAAGAAGGCGACCAATACCTACAAGCAGGCATCACCTTAAAGATCCTTGATCCAGCACTGGAAGGTCTGATCAAAACACGCATGCCTGAGATCAAGAGCAAATTACTGTTCTTGCTCGCCAACAAGCTCCCCTCTGAGTTGCAGACCGCCTCCGGCAAACAGAAGTTGGTGAGCGACATCATCGCTGAGACCGACATCGTGTTGGGCCTAGGCCCAGCATCTGTTCATGCGACCCCTGTTACCGATGCACATGCCGCCACACCTGCTCCTGATGCACACGCCGCCGCACCTGCTGCTGACGCACACGCAGCACCACCTGTGACCGATGCTCATGCATCCCCTGCCGCAAGTGGCCATGCTGCGCCAGCTGCTGACCCACATGCCGCACCACCCGCATCCGCAGTTGCTGCGAGCGGTGTGGCCGCACCATTGCCGCACAAAACGACAGGCATCGTGGACGTATTGTTCACCGCCTTCATCATCCAATGATATCGAGCTGATGCCATGAGTGAATTCTTATCCCAAGACGAAGTCGACTCGCTACTGCGAGGGGTCACGGGTGAGGCAGAAGAAGTCAAGGAAGACACTTCCGCAGGAGGTGTCAAATCCTACAACATGGCGACGCAAGAGCGCATCGTGCGTGGGCGCATGCCCACCATGGAAATCATCAACGAGCGCTTCGCACGACTGTTCCGCATCGCGCTCTATAACTTCATCCACCGCAGCTCAGAGGTCTCCGTTGGGCCGGTGAAGGTGGTGAAGTTCTCTGAATTCATCCGTAACCTACCCGTTCCAGCCAACCTCAATCTGGTCTCGGTCAAACCTTTGCGCGGTACGGCACTATTCATCTTCGACCCCAATCTGGTGTTCATGGTGGTGGATAGTTTGTTCGGTGGTGATGGTCGTTTCCACACCCGCGTCGAAGGACGTGAGTTCACCCAGACCGAACATCGCATCATCCAAAAATTGCTGGAAGTCCTGTTTGAGACATACACCAAATCTTGGGAGTCTGTGCAGAAACTGGAATTCGAGTTCCAACGTTCCGAAGTGAACCCACAGTTCGCCAACATCGCCACCCCGAATGAGGTGGTGGTAGTCACGACCTTTGAAGTGGAGTTCACCGGTGTCGGCGGTTCCATCCACATCTGCATGCCTTACGCGATGATCGAACCGATCCGCGAGCTGCTCTATAGCACCATGCAGGGCGACCACGTCATCGCGGATAAACGCTGGCTACATATGTTGGCAAAGCAGATCCAATCAGCGGACATCGAACTCACTGCGGTACTCGGGCATGCCAACGTCACCTTGGATGATGTGTTGAAGATGCGCAACGACGACATCATCCCGCTGGATGTACCCGAGAACGTCAGTGTGATGGTGGATGGTGTACCTGTGATGGAATGCAAATCCGGCATATCGAATGCGCATTACGCATTGAAAGTTGAAAAGATGCTCGCCACGGAAACGGGTGAGGCGATCAATGGAGGAAAAAATGGCTGAAGAAACCGCAGATCAAATCAGTGCTGACGACTGGGGCGCCGCCATGGCGGAACAAGCCTCCGCACCCGAGCCCGTTGCACAACCTCACGTCTTCGAGCAGCTAGGTGGAACGGGTGGAGGCACCGCGCACAACGACTTGGACATGATCCTAGACATCCCAGTGCAACTCACTGTGGAACTCGGACGCACCAAGATGCCGATCAAGAACCTACTACAACTCGCTCAAGGGTCCGTGGTGGAATTGGCCGGCATGGCGGGCGAGCCGCTGGATGTTCTCATCAATGGCTTTCTCATCGCACAAGGCGAAGTGGTGGTGGTGAACGACAAATTGGGCATCCGTCTCACCGACATCATTACCCCGTCGGAGCGCCTGCGCCGCATCAACAAATAGCGGAGATCCCGATATGAGATACCAACAAGTTGCTGCCTTCTTTGCAGCATCCTTCTCCCCGCTCGTCTCCGCTGTCGAGACTGCGCGCCCCACCTTCACACCGCCCCCTACTGCGGCAGTGTCAACGGGCAGCGTGTTGCAAGTCATCGTGAGTCTGCTGTTGGTGCTCGCCGCGGTGGTGATGGTGGCTTGGGTATTGAAGCGCATCAATCTGCCTCAACAAGGTACCGCGAGTGCGCTCAAAGTCATCAGCGGTGTCGCTGTCGGTCAACGTGAACGTGTCGTGCTGGTGGAAGTGAATGACACATGGCTCGTCGTCGGTGTCGCCCCTGGTCAAGTGAACGCTTTACACAGCATGCCCAAGGGCAGCATCCCTATTCAAGCCAATGCGGCGGGAAATCCGAGCAACGATTTCCAAAGTTGGCTGAAAAAGATGATGGAGAAGCGCAATGCTTAGCTTCTCTATGAACCGAGGACACAGATCGACCGGATTGGTATATCGGCCTGATCTGACCGTGACCGCAACCAAGAGAGTGCGATGGTTGTCGTCCGCGCTCATCAGCATCCATCCCTTGCTGATTCTCTTTCTGTTGTTCGCCTTCGCCACGCCTTTATATGCCGCCGAACCGGGTTTGATCTCAGTGTCGAGCACACCCACTGCGGGGGGCGGACAGACCTATACGCTCAGTCTGCAGACGCTGATCCTCATCTCGTCGCTCACTTTCTTGCCAGCCATTCTGCTGATGATGACAGGCTTCACGCGCATCATCATCGTGCTGTCGTTGTTGCGTTCTGCCATCGGCACACCTGCCTCCCCGCCCAATCAAGTATTGATCGGCTTGGCCCTGTTCCTCACCTTCTTCGTGATGTCGCCCGTGCTGGACAAGATCTACGTCGATGCCTACTTGCCCTATAGCCAAAACAAGATGTCGTTGGAACAGGCTTATGAGAAAGGTAGTGCACCACTCAAGACCTTCATGTTGCGTCAAACTCGCGAGGCCGACCTTGCTTTGTTCGTGCGTATCTCCAACAGCGAGGCATTGCAGACCCCAGAAGACGTGCCGCTGCGTATCCTCGTTCCCGCTTACGTCACCAGCGAATTGAAGACGGCGTTCCAGATCGGTTTCGTCATCTTCATCCCCTTCCTCATCATCGACATGGTAGTGGCGAGTGTGCTGATGTCGATGGGTATGATGATGGTGTCGCCCTCCATCATCTCGCTCCCTTTCAAGATCATGCTCTTCGTACTGGCCGATGGATGGAACTTACTCATCGGCTCACTCGTACAGAGCTTCTATACGTGAGGTAACGAAATGACTCCCGAATCAGTCATGACCTTAGGTCAACAAGCCGTCGAACTCACTCTGCTCGTATCTGCGCCGTTGCTACTCACTGCATTGGTCATTGGTCTCGCAGTGAGCATCTTCCAAGCAGCGACGCAGATCAACGAGATGACGCTGTCTTTCATCCCTAAGTTGCTGGGTATCTTTCTCGCCTTACTGTTTGCGGGGCACTGGATGGTCGGGCTGCTACTAGACTACATGACTCGGCTATACAGCAGCATCCCCTATCTAGTCGGATAATCCCGCAGGATAGATTCATGCTTACGTCTTGGAAAAATCAAAAACCTAGCCACAGAGTTCACAGAGAACACAGAGAAAGTTGTTGCTCTGTTTTGTCCTTCTCTGTGAACTCTGTACCCGCAAGGGGTAGGCCGTGGTTGTATGGGGCTGAAGCCCCGACAACACACGCACTGTCCTCTGTGGCTAATTGCTTTTCACTTCATCATGATTAGCTTCACCAGCTCGCAACTATCTCTCTGGCTCGCCACCTTGATATTCCCGTTGGCGCGCATCTTGGCGCTCATCGCCAGTGCGCCCATCTTCGGCAATCGTCAGA
>JBGSWB010000211.1:0-3144 GCA_041752675.1 Sideroxydans sp.
CCTTTGCGATGCAATCGCACGACCTGCTTACGCCGCTCGTGCAACCGCTCCAATGTTTGAAATCTTGCATCTTCTTTGTCCATGCGCATCTGACTGAGACGCATGGACAAAGTTCAATCTTCATCGTGCCGAGTCTATAAAGATCGACTTGATAGTTGCCGCTGAATGGATAAGTTTCACTCTTCCGTTAGAGTAGAGAAAATGCACCTGATCACCAGGGGTCACTGCATTCTGGTAGACCGTAACGTAGCTATTTTTCTCCATGGTGGGTAATTGAAACACCTCTGGCTTTGCCGAAGACAATGCAAACTGGTGCTCGACTGAAGTTGGCTTCAATCCATTTGATTGCCTGCGAATGCGCACATCAATCTCTCTTGCTTTAGCGGCTGATGAAGTCGGAAATTTTCCAAGTCTTTCGTAGGCTGCCTTGTTGTTTGTGACGGCAGCCAAGTCAAAAATGAAATCTGGGCATGATGCTAAATCGATTTGAGTTAGCGGGAAGCTTCCCGTATCCCAGTTAGAAGGAAATGACTTTATTGCATGAGCGATACAGGAACTAGAATTTTTCGATGAGAGAAGTTGGATAGATTGGCTAGGCTGCAACGTACCGATGACGCAACGTCTGACTCCTGTTCTGGAGCAATCAGGTAAGTCACTATTACTTAGGTAGTTGAAAAACAGTGCAAACTTTCCTTCGCCTGAACCGGGTTTTTCAGCAGCAATACAAGGGGCTGAAAGGGCGCACCAGAGGGTAATTATGATGATGCGGAGCATTGCAGTTTTCCTCTCTAACGAATTGTAGATATAGATTTCGGTGCATCTCCTAACCCCATAGTATCGCTTACCCGCACGCCCCGATCGCACCGCAGCTCGTACAGAACTTACATCCATCCTTCTTGATGAGCGTGGCGTTGCCGCACTCCTTGCACACCTTGCCGACAATGGGTTTGATGGTGGTGGGTTTGATCTGGCCTTCGGGGATCTCTAGCACGCCCATCTGTTGTATCGGGTAGCCGTTCTCGTCGAGGATGCCGAGCATGGAGAAGCGGTGGATGATGAGCTTCGCCACGTACGACACGGTGGAGGGGTAGCTCTCCATCTTGGCTCCTCCTGGCACACGTGCCATGAAGTCACCCAAGGGTTCGCCGAAGTTGAGCAGCTTGCGCAGCTTCATACCGATCCACGCGGGGTCGATGACGCGCATGTCCAAGCTCAACACTTTGCACAGTCCATCGAGTGCGCGCGGATACACGCCGGACAACCACATGGAGTAGGGGCGACGTTGGCCGTCGGGCAGTACCAGTTCTTTCAAGCCCAATACGAAGTCGTCACCGCTGCCTGCGTTGGAGATGTCCACCGTCCAGCTCATGGTGCCGTCGGTTCCGGTCTTGGGTTCTTTCTTGGCGAACAGTGCGTCCATCATCGGTGTGGTCACGCCATCGCTGACTTCCAATGCGCCGAGTTCTTCGATGCGATATTTCAGCAAGTGCGCGAAAGCGGCGACCAAGCTGGGCATACGTTTCACTTCGCCATCGGGAGGCATCGGCATCTCGAAGGCGTCATCACCTGCAGACTTCATCAGCATCTCTAGCTTCATGCGTATCCACACTGGGTCGCGCGTGCGCATGTCCATCGACAACGATTTCGCCAATGCACCCAAGCCGCGCGGTTGCTCGGAACCGTTCACCCACACTTCGAATGGATGGTTGCAGCCGTTCTTGGTGTGCGACACGAAAGCCACGAAACTGCCGAGCGGATGTTTCACCACGGGCGAGGTCCAGCCTTCGCTACCTGCGGGCAGTGAGGGACGACCCGGCCAACGCAAGGAGGCGAGCGCAGGTTTAGGCGTGGACTCCAACACGATGCGGCGGTCTTGGTCGAACACGAAATCTTGCGGCTGTTCTTCTTCTTTCTTCTCCGGCGTGACAGACAACACCGAGCCCAACACGCTGTTAGGGCGATAGGTCGCCAAGCCCTTCAAGCCTGCTTTCCAGGCTTCGGTGTAGAGGTCTTTGAATGTGTCGAAGGGATAGTCGGCAGGCACGTTCACCGTCTTGCTGATGGAGGTGTCGATGAAGGGGGCGACAGCCGCCACCATCTTCATGTGGTCGATGGCGGAGATGTCCAGTGCGGTGACGAACTGATGCGGCAGATTCTCCACATCGCCGCCCATCTTCTTGAACAGGCGCCACGCGTGGTCTTCCACCGAGTAGTCCTTGGTGCTGCCATCCATCATGCGTTTCTTGCGTGTGTAGAACCACGAGAACGCAGGCTCGATACCGTTGGATGCGTTATCTGCAAAGGCCAATGAGATGGTGCCCGTGGGCGCGATGGAGAGCAGGTGACTGTTGCGGATGCCGTGCTTGCGGATCTTGTCTTTCAACTCATCGGGCAGGCGCGAGGCGAAGCGCGGTGCGGCGAGATATTTGTCTGCATCCAACAACGGGAACTTGCCGCGCTCGATGGCGAGATCGACAGAGGCTTGATACGACTCGTCGCGCATGATGCGTGTGATGTCGGCGGCAAAGGCGCGCGCCTCATCGGTGTCGTAACGTTTGCCCAACATCACCAAGGCATCACCCAGACCCGTGAAGCCCAAACCGACGCGACGTTTGTTCGCTGCTTCTTGTTGTTGCTCGGGCAGCGGCCATGCAGTCACGTCCAGCACGTTGTCCAACATACGAATGGCGACACGCACCAGTTGCTTGAACGGTTCGTAATCGAAGCCGGCGTGGTTGGAGAATGGGTTCTTCACCATGCGCGACAAGTCGATAGAGCCGAGGCAGCAGCAGCCGTATGGCGGCAGCGGTTGTTCCGCGCAAGGATTCGTGGCCTCGATGACTTCGCAATACGACAGATTGTTGTCGCGGTTCATCAGGTCGATGAATAACACGCCCGGCTCGGCGTGGTCGTAGGTACTCTCGATGATCTGCTTCCACAGATCGGTGGCGCGCACTTTGCGATACACCCACTTGCCATCGGCGCGTTGCGTCGCGCCTTCAGCCAAGATGGCGTCGGAAGGTTTGGCGCTGTGCACCAGTTCGAATTCGTTGTCGGCTTCGACGGCTTGCATCAGCGCATCGGTGACACCGACGGAAATGTTGAAGTTGCGCAGGTCGCCTTTGTCTTTGGCGCTGATGAATC
>JBGSWB010000212.1:0-4508 GCA_041752675.1 Sideroxydans sp.
ATCGCGCGTCCTTGGAACCTTGAATTGGAATACACCAAGGAGATGATGGCGAGCCTGCTGTTGCGCGACGACAAACGATTCCCGCGCAAGGTGCTGCTCATCGGTTTGGGTTGCGCCTCACTCACCAAGTTCATCTATCGCAATCTGCCCTTGGCTCACATCACGGTGGTGGAGATCGAGCCGCTGGTCGTAGAAGCCGCGAAGACCTATTTCAAATTGCCCGATGACGACAAGCGCATCCACATGGTCATCGATGACGGTGCGAAATTCGTGATGGAGACGAACAAGAAATTCGATCTCATCTTGGTGGATGGCTTCAATGATCGCGCCCATCCGGGCGACCTGAACACACTGCCCTTCTATCAAGTGTGTCGTAATCGCTTGACCGACCAAGGTGTGATGGGCGTGAACCTCATCGGTCTGAGCCGTGGCGTAGAAGGCGGTTTCGCCTATATCAGAAAAGCCTTTGATGACCGTGCGCTGATGTTCCCCTCATGCGAGAGCGGCAATGTGATCGCCTTCGCCACAGCGGGTGATGAGATCGCCATCGACTTGGAAGATATGAAAGAACACGCGATCGAACTCAAAGAAAACACTGGTTTGAATCTACTTCCCACCATCACCCGACTTGAAAAAGCACAGACTTGTGCGGGTGGGATTCTGAAGATTTAACAAAAGATTCAATATAGTTAGGCGCGGCTTGCGTGTAGAATTCGCGTAGCAAGCAGGGGTTGTCATGTTTTTTGACGAACCTGCCCGAGAATTTAGTATGTAAATCTTGAAAGGTAGTGATCATGGCAACAACAAAAACCCCGGCTACGACAGCCAAGAAACCCGCGACGACTCGCACAAAGACGACTGCTGCAACGACTGAAAAGAAAGTCGCCGCAAGCGCAAAGGTGACTACTAAGGCGCCCGCCGCGAAGAAGACAACGACTGCTGCAGCTAAGCCTGCTGTGAAGAAAGTCGCTGCGAAGACAACTGAAAAAGCAGCAGCACCCAAAGCGGCTGCGCCAAAGAAAGTAGCAGTAAAGAAAGTGGCTGCTAAGAAGTCGTCTCCTGCTCCGACCCCTGAAGAGCGCTATCGCATGGTGCAAGATGCAGCTTACTACTTGGCTGAGAAAAACGGCTTTGCGGGTGGTGCGATGGGTTATTGGATCGCCGCAGAGATCGAGATCGAAGAGTTCTTGGCTGGTAAGTGATACACCTGACTGGCAAGCGGCACACCGCTTGTCAGTCGCCTGTCACTCCGAATTCAACGGAGTAGCTCACATAAGGTAGTTTGATCTTCTCATCGTTCAACGCGACGATGAGTTTTTCTGCGTGCACAGAACTCACGACGAATTCGACTTGCATCGGCAGCTCTCCACTCAGTTCAAAGAAGGTATCTGAATGCAGATGCCCGTGTCGTCCGAAACCTGCGACCGCTCGAAAGACCGAGCCACCGGGAAGTCCGAGCTGTTTGGCTTTCTCCAATATCCATTCGTATAACAGCTTGCTGTCATGTCGCTGACTCTCGGTCAGATAGAACTTGATGTAGACACCTTGCATATCACCCTCCTGACTGAAATTGGTACTTTGGATTTCTAGATGCGCCCTAACCACTTGAAAGTCTGAATCCCAAACACCGTCATCAACAACGAGCCTCCCAAGTGGGCGGCGATAATGGCCGTTCCCCACGCATACTGCCCACGCATCAGCAATGTCACCGTCTCGGCCGAGAAGGTGGAGAAAGTAGTCAGGCCGCCTAGGAAGCCAGTGATGATGAGCAAGCGCCACTCAGGCGAGATGCCGGGATTTTGCATGAAGAAGGCGATAGCAAGACCGATGAGGTAGCCGCCGATCATGTTGGCGGAAAGCGTACCCACTGGCAACTCAGGCACAGCGGGGTTAAGCCACAAGCCCAAGCCCCAGCGTAGCCATGCACCGATGGCTGCGCCGATTCCGACTGCGAGAAAAGCGTAAAGAGTCATGGCAGGATTGTATTCAAACTGGAGGCGTGATGCCGCGCAATTTGAAGCAGCGCATGTTGGGTGTGCCGTCCAACTCGTATTCATTGAACTCACGACAAGTCGAAGGACGATCCTCGTAGATGGCACAGGATACTTGTTGGCCCACCTCGCCACGCAAAGCGGCACAGCGCGGCGGGTAATTGTTGGTGCCTTTCATGCATGACACACCTGGCTGTAGTTGCTCGAGATATGCAGCGGGAATCGCTACTGTTTCATCCGCATATAAGGTGATGCGGTAGTAGGCACAACATGCGCCGCAGCTTAAACATGGATTAGCCGCAGCGCTCATTAACGGACCACTTCACCCCACAGGTCGTGCTCGTCGGAATCCGTGATGCGTACCATGACGAACTCCCCTACTTCCAACTGCTCATCGTCGATGTAGACCAATCTGTCGATCTCTGGAGCATCTGCCGCCGTGCGTCCGACAGAACCATCTTCATCCACGTCGTCGATGATGACCTGCATGACCTTGCCGACTTTTTGCGCCAACTTCTCGGCGCTGATCTCTTCTTGCAGATACATCAGGCGTGCGAGGCGATCTTCTTGTACTTCGGGGTCGATGTGTTCACCTAGATCATTCGCTACAGCACCTTCCACTGGCGAATATTTGAATGCGCCGACGCGATCCAAGCGCGCGGCTTCGATGAAGTCGAGCAACTCTTCGAACTCTTCTTCCGTCTCACCGGGGAAGCCGACGATGAAGGTGCTGCGTATGGTCAGATCTGGACATATCTCGCGCCAACCTTGGATGCGCTTGAGCATGTTCTCGCTGCTGGCGGGACGACGCATCGCTTTTAGGATGCGTTCATTCGCATGGTGGAACGGGATGTCTAGGTCAGGCAGTATCTTGCCCTCTGCCATCAATGGGATGACTTCATCCACGCTCTCGTAGGGATAGACGTAATGCAGGCGCGTCCACACACCCAGACTGCCGAGTGCTGCTGCCAAGTCGGTCATGCGCGTCTTGAGCGGACGACCGTTCCAGAAGCCAGTGCGGTATTTTACGTCCACGCCATAAGCCGAAGTGTCTTGCGAGATGACCAGCAATTCTTTGACGCCGGACTCCACCAGCTTCTCCGCTTCTGCCATCACCTCATGCACAGGACGACTCACCAAGTCGCCGCGTAATGCTGGGATGATGCAGAAGGTACAACGATGGTTACAGCCTTCGGATATCTTCAGGTAGGCAAAGTGTTCGGGGGTGAGACGCAAGCCTTGCGGTGGTACGAGATCTGTGAAGGGGTCGTGCAGTTTCGGCAGGTGTAGATGCACGGCATCCATCACCGCATCGGTCTCATGCGGGCCGGTGATGGCGAGCACCTTGGGGTGCGTCTTCTGCACGATGTCACCCTTTGCACCCAAGCATCCGGTGACGATGACTTTACCGTTCTCTTGCAACGCTTCGCCGATGGCTTCCAGCGATTCAGCGACCGCACTATCGATGAATCCACAGGTGTTCACCACCACCAGATCCGCTTCTTCATAACTCGGTGTGATGATGTATCCCTCTGCGCGCATGCGTGTGAGGATGTGTTCAGAATCGACTGTCGCCTTGGGGCAACCAAGGGAAACAAAACCGATCTTAGGTGATGCGTTACTCATGTTCATTCCTTTTTCGTTCACTGCTCTAATGAAATATCTGCGAGTGAACGCGGATCTTCTAATGGTTCTAAATGTGTCGTCAGATGGCTGAACGGTACGACAGCCCTGATGTCCGCCTCGATGTCCTCAACCACATCATGCCCGCGCTGTACCGTCCACTCCCCCGGCACCAACACATGCAGTGAGATGAAGGCTTGTCTGCCCGCTTGGCGCGTACGTAACGCATGGAAATCCAGACCTTGTTCCCGATATGTCTCCAACACTGCGTCGATGGCAGCGATCTGCTCAGAGGGGATCGCCGCATCCATCAGCCCCGATGCGGATTGCGACATCAGTTGCCACCCAGTCCATACGATATTGGCGGCGACCACCAAAGCGATGAGCGGATCAAGCCACAGCCAACCGCTTAGCCACACCAAACCGACCCCGATGATGACGCCCACCGATGTCCACACATCGGTCATCAGATGTTTGGCATCCGCTTCGAGTGTGATGGAGTTATGCGCGCGCCCTGCCTTCAGCAGCTCACGTGCAGCAAACAGATTGATGAGCGACGCGACCACTGAAACCAAAAGACCGACGCCGACCGCTTCGATCTCTTGCGGATGCAGGAAACGGTCGATGGCTGTGTAGGCGATGCTGACTGCCGCAAGCAGGATGAGGAAGCCTTCGAATGCGCTAGAGAAATATTCTGCCTTGCCGTGACCGTAGGCATGCTTGTCATCCGCAGGCGAAGCCGCCAAAGTCAACATCGCCAATGCCATGAGTGCACCAGCCAGATTGACGAAGGATTCTAGTGCGTCAGACAGCAGACCGACTGAGCCGGTGAGCCACCATGCGATGCCCTTGAGCAGGATGGTGGTGACAGCCGCCGCGATGGAAAGCCATGCG
>JBGSWB010000213.1:0-10819 GCA_041752675.1 Sideroxydans sp.
GTCCATCGGTAACGCCAAGAGTCTGCGCGGCGGTACTTTGTTGATGACGCCGCTCAAAGGTGCCGATGGTCAGGTGTATGCGATGGCACAAGGTAATCTGTTGGTCAGTGGTGCAGGTGCGGCCGCTGGCGGTTCAAAGACTCAGGTGAATCATCTGAGTGTCGGACGTATCCCTGCGGGTGCGACGGTGGAGCGTGCCGTTGCGACCGATCTGGGACGTGGCGATCACATCTATCTTCAGTTGAACACGGCAGATTTCACGACGGCGGCACGTATGGCCGATGCCATCAATCGCGATATCTCACCAGATGCTGAGATCGCTGAGGCTCTCGATTCACGCACCATCCAAGTGTCCGCCCCTGCAGGTAATGCGCGCGTGACATTCTTGTCGCGTGTCGAGAACGTATTGGTGAACGTGGCGGCAGGGAGTGCGAAAGTCATCATCAATGCGCGTACCGGTTCGGTGGTGATGAATCAGAACGTCGCGCTGGATGAATGCGCTGTTGCACACGGCAATCTAACGGTCGTCATCAGCGCTGACAACGCAGTGAGCCAACCGAATGCTTTGGCAGGGGGGGATACGGCAACAGCGACCAATGCCACTGTCGACATCAAAGCTGATCCAGGCAATCTGCTGAAACTGAAACGTGGTGTGGCATTAGGTGATGTGGTGAAGGCGCTCAATTCCATCGGTGCGACACCGCAAGATATGCTCGCCATTCTGCAAGCGATGAAAGCTTCAGGTGCACTCCGTGCGGATCTGGAAGTGATCTAAAGGAACCATCGTGGCTATCGCTCCTAACAATATCAGCAATCTGGCTTCTGATGCGCAGTCGCTCGATAAACTGCGTTACGAAGCCAAACAGTCGCCCGACAAGGCGCTCAAGGTCGCCGCACAACAGTTCGAGATGGTGTTCCTCAATATGATGTTGAAGACCATGCGCGAAGCGACGCCGCAAGACGGTGTGATGGATAGTGAGCAGACCAAGATGTTCACAGGCATGTTGGATCAACAGTTGGCACAAGAGATGTCCACGCGCGGCGTCGGCTTGGCGGATGTGATGGTGCGTCAACTCAGTCGCACCTTGCCTAATGCGGCGGCCGCACCTGTGACATCGAATGTGAATAGCGTGCCTTCTGCCTACAACGCGGATACACAACAATCCTTCGTTGATCGTCTACAACCTCATGCACAAGCAGCCAGCCGCACCACCGGTATCCCCGCGCATCTGATCTTGGGGCAAGCTGCTTTGGAAAGCGGATGGGGTAAACGTGAGATCAAGATGGCAGACGGCAGTTCTAGCTTCAACTTGTTCGGCGTGAAAGCGGGCAAGGGGTGGAATGGCAAAGTGGCTGAGATCACCACCACCGAATATACGAATGGCGTGGCACACAAACAGACCGAACGCTTCCGTGCCTATGGCTCCTACACTGAAGCCTTTCAAGACTACGCCAAACTATTGAGTGATAACCCGCGCTACGCCGCCGTGATGGGGCAGGAAGGCGCGCAGGGATTTGCGCAGGAATTACAAAAGGCGGGTTATGCCACCGATCCCAACTACGCGGACAAGTTGGTCAAGGTCATTGGGAGTGTGAGCGCTAGAGCCTAATGAGCAATCAGATCTAGTACGAGTCACCCCTATCCCCCTGGTGAAGGAAGGGACTGTCAGCGAATCGAACGATCTGGGTTAAAAGCAGTGCCCTATAAAGTTTTATCCAAACTTGCCGATACACCAGCCGTAGGGGTCAGTTTGGAAATCGCCTTCCTCGTTCATCTTCTTGCCGCTGGGTGAGAGAAACGGGGTGAAGGTGTAAGGAGAATCAAATGGCAGGGATCTATGGTATCGGAGTCAGTGCACTAAAAGCAGCGCAGGCAGGTATCGCCGCGACCACGCACAATATCGCTAACGCGAACACGCTTGGATATTCTCGACAAGAGGTCATGCAGACTGCGCAGACGCCACAAAATACGGGCGCTGGTTATTTTGGACAAGGTGCCAATGTGACCAACGTGGTGCGTCGGTACGATCAATTCTTGGGCGTACAAGCACTAGAGGCGCAGACGCAGTCGAGCAACCTAACGGCCCAATTCGATCTGGCGCAGCAGGTGAGCAATCTATTTGGTGATCCCAATGGCGGATTGACGCCCGCATTGCAGGATTTCTTTAGTTCGGTCAACACGGTCTCGAATGCACCTGAGTCAGTAGCAGCCAGACAAACCATGATCGGTAGTGCACAGTCGTTGGTTAATCGCTTGGACACCTTCGATCAACGCCTTAGCCAGATCCGTGACAGTCTGAACGGACGAATGACGAGTAGCGTGACATTGATCAATAGCTACGCACAACAGATCGCCGCCTTGAATGACAATATCGTTCAATTGCAGGCCCAGAGTGCGGGTCAAGTCCCGAATGACCTAATGGATCAGCGTGATCTTTTGGTCAATCAACTCAGTCAAGAGATCAGAGTCACCACGGTAGCCCAGCCGAATGGCTCGGTTGATGTCTTCATTGGAAATGGACAATCGTTGGTGGTGGGAAATAAGATTTCCTCCCTGCAAACGGTGGCATCCGCTACGGATCCGACATCACTCGATGTGGCTTATTTTAATAATGGAAAATCAGCAAAGATCCAGCAGAGTGAATTGCAAGGTGGCAATCTTGGTGGGTATCTAGCATTCCGTCAGAACGTGCTTGATCCAGCGGTCAATTCGCTAGGCCGTATCG
Organism: Sideroxydans sp.; assembly: GCA_041752675.1. Lineage (GTDB taxonomy): Bacteria > Pseudomonadota > Gammaproteobacteria > Burkholderiales > Gallionellaceae > Sideroxyarcus. The sequence continues at coordinate 2,727 of JBGSWB010000213.1, forward strand.
CGATCGGTTTGGCTGAGACATTCAATAAACAACATCAACAAGGGATGGACCTGCAAGGGGCTCTTGGTACTGCCTTCTTTTCGAGTGCAGCACCTCGTGCGACGGCTGCATCGACCAATTTAGGGACGGGCGGCCTGACAGCGACGATCAGCGATGCGTCTGCGCTGACTGCTAGGGATTACAGCGTCCAGTTCGATGGCGTCAGCTACAACGTCTTCGATACTGCAAACAATTCATTGGTGCAGTCATTCACGGCGGCCCAACTGACTGCAGGGCAAGTCGTCGTGGGTACGGGCATCACTTTGCAATTGACAGGAGCTGCGTCTGCCGGTGATTCATTCTTGGTTCGGCCAACGGCGGATGCTGCAAAAGGTATCACGCTCAACATCTCCGACCCAGCAAAGATCGCTGCGGCTTCGCCTGTACGCTCGAACGCGCCTGTAGCCAATATGGGCAAGGGGGTGATCGGTGCCGCGACAGTTGATTCCACTGCGGTGCCACTGCTGCCACTGAATGCGAATCTGCAGAACTCGGTGACAGTCACGTTCACTGATGCGACGCACTTTACGGTGTTCGACAACACAACAGCGACCAACTTGGCTGTCAACACGGTCTACAACCCGGCTGTCGGAGCGACCCTTTCATTCAACGGTTGGACGGCCAAGCTCACGGGTACGCCATCCGCTAACGATACTTTTACGATCCAAAGAAATGCCAATGCAAGTAGCGACGGCACCAACGTGCTCAAGATGGCCGAGTTGCAAACCGCGAACACCATAGCCAATAACACCACGAGTTATCAGGGGGCCTATGGACAGCTGATCAGTCAGGTGGGTACTCAAACGCGAGAGCTCGATGTCACCAGCAAAGCGCAGACCAGTATGCTGGCACAGGTGGTCAAAGCTCAACAGTCAGTTTCCGGTGTCAATCTTGATGAAGAAGCCGCTAATCTATTGAAGTACCAGCAAGCATATCAAGCTGCAGCTAAAGCCATGTCGATAGCGCAGAGCATGTTCGACACATTGCTGCAACTAGGAGGGTAATCATCATGAGAATCAGTTCTAGCACGTTCTACACCGAGAGCGTCACCTCGATGAATCAGATGCAAACCAATATCGCGCAGACGACTCAGCAACTCGCCACAGGACGCAAGATACTTTCTCCGGCAGATGACCCTGCGGCTGCGGCGCGCGCTTCTGAGTTGACCCAAACCGATTCGGCAAACACACAGTTCGGCACTAATCGCATGGCAGCCACCAATGTGCTATCGCTTGCGGATGGTGTCTTAGAGAGCGTCACTAACTTGCTGCTAGATGCGAAAGATGTGAGTTCGTCCGCAGCGAATGGGATGCTGAATCCTGCAGCACGAAAATCGTTGGCTGCTGATATACAAGGTCGCCTGCAAGAGTTGCTTGGCCTCGCCAACAGCAGTGATGGTACAGGCAACTTTATATTCGCCGGCGCTCAAGGCAAGGTGCAGCCATTCGCCGATACAGCCGCTGGTGTGGTTTATCAAGGAGATGATGTGCAGCGCAAGGTACAAGCTGCTCAGGGACGCCAGATACCCATCACTGATTCTGGCGCTGATATCTTCATGCGTATTCGCAGCGGCAACGGAACATTCGCTACTTCTCCTGCGCTAACCAACACGGGCGACAGCACGATCACTCAGGGCATCGTTACCGATACGGCTTTGTACGATGGACACACCTACCAGATCGCCTTTACCGCAGCGAACACCTACGACATCAATGATGTGACGACAGGCTTGCCAGTGACTACAGGCAATGCCTATGTGAGTGGGCAGGCGATCAGCTTCAAAGGGATCCAATTCGAGATCAAGGGTACGCCCGCCATCAACGACAAATTTGACGTGGCCCCAAGCAAGAACCAGAGCATCTTCGAAACGCTCACTAAACTAGTGGCGACATTGAATACCAATATCCCAACAGGCAGTCCGATGAACGTCGCAACCTATCGGCAAGGTCTGAGCGACGCGTTTAATTCTTTAGACCAAAGCTTGAGCTCAGTCTTAGGAGTTCGTGCCACCATGGGGGCTAGACTCAAAGAGTTGGATGCATTGAACGTGACGGGGGAAAATTTAGGCTTGGAATACAAAGCCACTTTGTCGAGCATACAAGACACCGACTACAACAAAGCCATCAGCGACTTGACGCAACAACAGATGGTGCTGACCGCAGCGCAGAAGTCATTCTCACAAGTGTCCAAGATGTCGCTATTCGATTATCTGTAACAAGTCACAAGGCACTTAAACTACGGCGCACAGATCGTGCGCCGTTTTCGCGGAAGTTGATTCGTGCTTAGAGGGCTAACAGCTTAAACATCTCTGAATGATTACAACATGTGTTGTATCTCACATCGCTCCATTGGACTGATTGACGAATCAGCCCGGTATCGTTAGGGTGCACATCGACTCTGCAACTACGGAACCGATCCGTATTCAAACGATAAAGTGAATTCTCGTGTCCAAAGACCTCACCGATTTCCACACTCTCGATCTCATCGCCCCCGCACTGCATGTCACCTGCGGTCAAGTGTTGATGGATAGGCAGCGCCATATCGCCATCGTGGCGAAGCGGGGTAGGTCGACTGCGCATCTAGTGCAGGTGAAGTCGGGTATGTTGAAACTGACTAAGCTGAGTGCTAGGCAATTGGTGGATGAGTGGTTCGATGCGGACTATCCCTTCGATCAAGCAGTGGCGAAGTTGCTTGAGTTGGGCAAGCAACATGGCATCACCGAGGCGGCGCGTGTCGCTTTGGAGGGGTTGGCGAAATCAGGGCGCGAGCCGGTGCAGGAGAATCTGTTCAGTTGAATAACTCAGTGGCTGAGCGCGGCATCGAATTGTGCTATGGGCACGGGTTTGCCGAAGAGATAGCCTTGGAAATGTGAACAACCTTTGTTGAACAGTTGATTCCGCTGATATTCCGTCTCTACGCCTTCTGCGATCACCTCTAGGTTCAGACTTTGTGCCATTGCGATGATGGTGCGTACGATGGCGCGGTCACTCTCATCACTTTCCAAGTCACGTACGAACGATTGATCTATCTTAAGTTGATCGAGTGGAAGGCGCTTGAGGTATTGCAAAGATGAGTAGCCCGTGCCGAAATCATCCAGAGAGAAACGAACCCCGATCTTTTTCAATTCGATCATCTTATCGATGGTCTCTTCGATGTTCTTCACCAGCATGCTTTCGGTCAATTCCAATTTTAGTTGTTCTGGTCGAATGCCATTTTTTTCGACCGCAGTGGAAACCTGTGAGATGAAATCTGCATGACAGAATTGGGGTGCACTCACGTTGACGGCAAGGACAAGATCACGCGCCAGATCGTTCGTTTGCCATGATCTTATCTGGGCACAGGCGGTTTCCAGCACCCAATTCCCCATAGGTATGATCAAGCCGGTCTCTTCGGCTAGCGGGATGAATTGGAGGGGTGACACGACGCCGCGTGTGGGATGTATCCATCGGATCAGCGCTTCGGCACCGATGACTCGTCTCGTTGAATCCACCTGCATTTGATAGTGCAGTTGGAATTGTTGTTGTGTGATCGCGGCATGCAACTCTTTCTCAAGCGTGGCTCGCGCGTCGATGGATTTCTGCATCTCTGGGTCGAAGAATCGTAGTGTGTTGCGACCCGCTCGCTTGGCTTGATACATCGCGATATCAGCTTGCTTCAACAGCTCATTTTTGGATTGCTGATGGCCTTTGAACATCGTGGCACCGATGCTGGGGGTGATGCGATATTCGTGCTCGGCAAGTTTGTAGGGCTCGCTAAGGGCTGACAATATCTTTTCTCCGACCGCTTCGGCCTGAGCGGCAGATTCGATGTCGCTCTTACTCAATTCTTCTAGCATCACCACGAATTCGTCGCCGCCTACTCTCGCTACGGTGTCGCCTTCTCGTATGCAGTCTGTGAGTCTTTGTGCGACTTGCTGCAAAAGCAGATCGCCGATGTGGTGGCCAAGGGTGTCGTTGATATTCTTGAAATGGTCGAGGTCGATGAAGAGCAATGCACAATCTTTATGATTGCGTGAACTGGAGGCGAGCGCATGCTGCAATCTATCGATGAGCATGCGTCGATTCGGCAAGCCAGTCAGTGGATCAAAGAACGCTAGCGTCTCTATCTCTTTGGCGGCAGCTTTGCTGGCAGAGATATCACTGAATGTCGCCACATAGTTCGTGATGATGCCTTCAGCACTTTTGACGGCAGCGATGGTGAGGTATTCAGGGAATATCTCACCACTCTTGCGACGGTTCCATATCTCGCCTTTCCATGAGCCAGTGTCGTCGACACTCTTCCAAAAGTTCGCATAAAAACTAGCATCGTGATGTCCAGAGCTAAGGACATGGGGATCTTTGCCGATCACTTCCTCGGCGCTATATCCGGTGATGCGGGTGAACGCACTATTGATGCGAATGATCTTGCGCTCACTATCGGTGATGAGCATGCCCTCTTGTGCTTCGAATGCGGTGGCAGAAACGCGCAGGTCGCGCTCAGTGGATTTTTGTTCCTCCAATAAGCGTATCTTTTCAAGTGCCACGCTAACCAGTTGGCTTGCGCCATCAAGGAAATCGAGTTCTTCTGAAACCCATTCTCTTTTTGAATATATCTGGTTCAAAGCGAGCAGATAGTAGCCATTCTCACGGAATGCAAAGGGATACCACAGCACGCTTTGGATCATCATCTGATTGTGTAGGAGGTCGCCAGATCCGTCGCTGATCAGGATCGGATTGATAGCGTCTTTTTGGCTGGTGATGTGGCGGCGAGTCTTGCGTAGTTCGTTTGCGCCGTTGCTGAAGGTATCTAGGGGATAGACCTCTTTGGAAGGCACGATCTCTGGATGCAAAGGATTCAAGCACTCGCTCAGTCTGATGATTTGGTGTTTATCGAAGTCGATATCGTTAATTCGCGCTCGATCAGTCTTGAGGGTCTCGCTCACGACATGCATCGTTTTATCCAGGATTCTGGGCGCATCATTATTTTCGACCACACATTTTGCGATCAGATTCAAAGCGTGAGTGAATCTGAGTTGTCGTTGTAACGCTGACTTGTCCTTTTTCGATTCCGTGATGTCGCGTACCGAGACCTGTATGGCAGGTGCACCGTCATAGATGATGGAAGTGGATTGGATGACAACGTCTGGCGCCGAGCCATCTATTTTGAGCAGCTGTATCTCTGCTTTGAATGGGGGAGGGGAGGTGGCAGAATATTTTGCGATCCGTTCCAACACGGTCTGATGAGAATCGGGGTGGATGAAGTCGAAAATAGATTTGCCGATGGCATCATAAATCGAGCTTACACCAATCAATTTGACCAATGTCGGATTCGCGTAGAGCAGTATTCCAGCGCGATGGACTGCGATGGCTTCGGGGGCCCACTCGACTAGCGTGCGAAAACGATCTTCGCTAAGTGACATTTGCGCTTCGCGGTCGTTGGCCTCGCACTTCAACAGGATGTTGTTGGTCAGGATCTTATTTATCTGATGCAAGGCGAAAAGCATGAAACCCAGAAACATCGTGCCGCCAGCAAACATGGAGAATGAATGAGTCGTATCTTCAAAATAGAATCGAAGAATAGTGGGACTCAGCAAAAACGTCGAAAATGACAGCGCGCTAATAAAATCGGCCGCATTGGATATCAATCCTCCTGCGGCTATACCTGCCAGCATGAAGATCAATAGCAACTGATGTTCTGGCGAGTTCGCTGGGAACAATAATATGCCAGCGGTTCCCCACGTGATTCCAGCGATCACGACACCCGCACGCAGGAAAGTCAGTCTGGATTGAATGATTTCGATGCTAGACGTGGGTGAACGTCCATAACGAACGATAAGTGCCAAGCGAGCGACCGAGATCAAGGCGATGGTGGCATACCAATAGGTGATCACAGAGGGTGCGATCACATCGCTCATGGCAAAAGCCAAGAGCGATGCGACGACGATGCTGATAGCGATAGACGTTCTGCTTGAAGCGAGCAATAAACTCAATTGTGCATCGAGTGTTTCGACTTTCTGCTCTTTGAGGTTCATTGGTTTTCCTCGCTTAAAGGTGATTGCTTGATAAGTGGACTCGGCGAGGAATCATAGCTTATGCAGATGGCAGGAGCGATTTTGCTACGAAAATCTTACATTTCTGTCATGTGCTGTTTGGGATTGGGGTGTTTTCAAGCACCAACGAACCGATAGCAATTCTTGCCGCCATCCTTGGCGAGATACATCGCCGTATCGGCGACTTTTACTAACTCCTCGGCGTTGTGACCACTGTCAGGATAGACGGCGATGCCGATGCTGATGCCGACATTGCAGTTCTGTTCGTGCAGTACGAACGGCGCTCGGATGGCATCCAATATCTTTTGAGCGACGATTTCCTTGCCGTTGCCAGTTCCGATGTTACACAGGATAGCGGTGAATTCGTCGCCGCCCATGCGCGCCACGGTGTCAGATTCGCGTACGCACGCTGTGATACGTTGCGCGGCTTCGATGAGGAGCGCATCTCCGATATCATGTCCTAGCGTATCGTTGATCTTCTTGAACCCATCAAGGTCGAGGAATAGTACGGCAACCGATTCTTTGTCGCGCCGCGCTCGGAAGATGACTTGATTCAGGCGGTCATAGAACAGGGCGCGGTTGGGCAACCCGGTCAACGTGTCATGGTAGGCCAGATGGGTGACTTGCTCATTGGTCTGTTTCAATCGTGTGAGTAAGGTCCACAAGAAGCGCGCCTGAAATCCACCGATCACATTCTCCACGCCCAACTGCGATTCTGCATATTCTGAGACTGCATCGTCGCCTGTCAGGTTGAATGCGAGGCATGGCTTGCAGGCTGTGATGGCGGTGGCTACGTCAGTGAAGTGTGATACGCCCAGTTTGTCCGCCATATCCAGTGCAGGGGCGGTGCTGTTGGTATCGACGATGCCTGCGATATGAACTGATGGATCGCTGCTGAATAGTTCCAGCATCGCAGTGCCGCCGCGTCCCGCTCCGATCACCAGTACTTTTTGTTTGGTAGCTTGTATGTTCATGTCGCCCCCCTGATCGTGTATTTTATTTTGAGGAAGGTCAGCGACCGCCCAGTTGCAACATGATACGCCCTACGGTATCGAGTGCCTGATGTGTGAAGAAATCTAACAGGGGGGCGAGGAAGGGGAGTATCAAGGCGAGTGCGCCAAAACCGACTGCCAGCGTGATGGGGAAACCGACCGCGAAGATGTTGAGTTGCGGTGCGCTACGGGTGAGTATACCAAGTGCCAAGTTGGTGATGAGTAAAGCAGCGATGATGGGCAATGCTAATTGAAGTGCGAAAGCGAAGATGCTGCCTCCCCACTCGGCCAATGTCCTGAAGCCGATGGCGGAAGGTTGCGCTGTGCTGATCGGGAAAGATTGGAAGCTGTCTGCTAATGCCGCGAGCATGTAGAGATGCAAGTCCAAGGCAAGGAACGCGAGCGCGGTGAGGATGCCGAGGAACTGGGCGATCACCGGAGTGAAAGTGGCATTAACGGGGTCGAAGAAACTGGCGAAACCCAGACCCATCTGCATACCCGTCAGATCGCCCGCCATCTCGATCGCGCTGAACACCATGCGCAAGGTGAATCCCATCATCAGTCCGGCGATGATCTGTTGCACCAACACGAACAGGCCTTGCGCGGATGCGGGGTCAAGGTCGGGCGGGATGGTGATGGTGGGGGCGATGACGATGGTGAGGATGACCGCGAAACCGACTTTGAGACGCGCAGGGATCTGACGATTGCCGAAGATGGGCGCACTGGCGATGAGCGCCAAGATGCGCGCCAACGGGAATATCAAGGTGGCGAGCCAAAGCGACAGTTGCGAGCTGGTGAAGCTGATCACCTCTTCACCCCACTAGGTAGGGGATGCTGCTGTACAAACGCGTCATGTAATCGAGCAACAATCCGACCATCCAGTGTCCCGCAAACAGTAAGGCAAGGAAGATGCCCAGCAACTTGGGGATGAAGGAGAGCGTCATCTCGTTGATCTGCGTCGCTGCTTGGAAGATGCTCACTGCTAGACCGATGACCAGTGCGGTGAGGAGCAGCGGTGCGGAAACGAGCAACGT
>JBGSWB010000214.1:0-8720 GCA_041752675.1 Sideroxydans sp.
AAGGACATGGCGACACGAGTAGCGAACTGGAAACAGGACAGAGATGTGAACGTCTTGCGTGCGTGGCTAGATAAGGATGTCGGCGACTGGTTCGTCAATCACGTCAGCACCATGGACTTCGTCACCGCCCGCTTCATCGCTGCACAACGACTACAGTAGGACTGCGCATGGATACAGCCAAACTATTCGACCATACCCCATTCGTCACCCTGCGCGAAGAGGTGATGGCACTCTTCGACCGACACGCCACGCATGCCGAGATCGACGAGAAGCTATCTGAATTCTTAAATCATCTGAAAGCGCAATTCGCCGCAGAGGAGCAGGCCATGCTGACGGCGGCATTCAAGCCTCACGATGCGCACAAAGCCGAGCATGATCGAGTATTGAATAAACTCGCTTACCGCATCGAACACTGGCAGAAGACGCGCGAAGTACAACTCATGTTGGAATACATCGAAACGGAGTTGGCTGACTGGTTCGTCAAACACGTCAACACAAGGGACTACATCACAGCAAGGTCCCTGTCAGCCAGTACCGCCCACGGTCAACCCATCGATACGTAAGGTCGGCTGACCCACCCCCACTGGCACGCTCTGTCCCTCTTTGCCGCACGTACCCACACCCGGGTCAAGTGCCATGTCGTTGCCGATCATGCTCACGCGCGTGAGCGCATCTGGGCCGTTGCCGATCAGCGTTGCGCCTTTCACTGGATAGGTGATCTTGCCATCCTCGATCATGTAAGCCTCGGTGGTGGAGAACACGAACTTGCCGCTGGTGATGTCCACTTGGCCGCCACCGAAGTTGGCTGCATACAGACCGTGTTTCACCGAAGCAATGATCTCATCGTGCGTCTTGTCACCATTGAGCATCATGGTGTTGGTCATGCGCGGGATAGGCAGATGGGCGAACGATTCGCGGCGTGCATTACCAGTCACCTTAGTCTTCATCAAGCGTGCGTTCATGCTGTCTTGTAGATAGCCGCGCAGGATGCCGTCTTCGATGAGGACGGTGCGCTGCGTTGCGTTGCCTTCGTCATCCACATTGAGTGAGCCGCGTCGATCTTTGATGGTGCCATCGTCTACCACGGTGACACCCTTCGCTGCGACGCGCTCGCCGATACGTCCTGAGAAACTGGAGCTACCCTTGCGATTGAAGTCGCCTTCCAAGCCGTGACCGACCGCCTCATGCAACAAGATACCGGGCCAGCCACTGCCCAACACGACCGTCATATTGCCTGCCGGAGCGGGACGCGCATCGAGATTGATGACCGCCTGATGCACGGCTTCCTGCGCATATTTCTGTAGCTTGTCTTCCGTGAAATAGTCGTAACCGAAACGACCACCGCCACCCGATGAACCTTGTTCGCGGCGACCGTTACTCTCGACGATGACCTGCAAGGAGAGGCGTACCAAAGGGCGGATGTCGGCGCTCATCAGACCATCGTTGCGCGCGATCAGCACGACATCGTACTCAGCCGCAAGGTTCGCGATGACTTGTGTCACGCGCGCATCAAGGCCGCGTGCGATGCGTTCCAGTCGCTCCAACAAAGCCACCTTCTGTTCCGCCTTCAACGTAGCGATGGGATCGTGCGGCAGATAGAGTTGGTGTGACTTGCCGGCATGTAGATGTTTGGCTGTCTGCGTGCCGCCTTGGCGCGCGATGGCGCGTGTCGCCAGTGCTGCGTCTTCCAATGCATTGAGGGTGATGTCGTCGGAGTAGGCGAAGGCGGTCTTCTCACCGCTCACTGCGCGCACACCGACACCTTGGTCGATATGGAAGCTGCCCGATTTAACGATGCCTTCTTCCAGCGACCAACTTTCGGCGCGGCTATATTGAAAATACAGGTCGGCATAATCGACACGATGCGCGCTCATCTTGCCAAAGATACCTTCGAGGTGATGCGGCTCAAGTCCGTGCGCGGTGAGTAGCGCACGCTGCGCCAGTTGCATCACGCCACTCATGCTGAGCAGGACAACGTGCGGTGTGTCAGCGCAGGCAAGCTCTTACGCAGACTGGCTTGATAGCTTGGGTTGATGTCAGCGATGACCACACCAGAACCGCGTTGCAGCTCGTCCATGATACGTCCCCACGGATCAACGATCATGCTGTGGCCGTGCGTCTCGCGTCCATTGACGTGGTAGCCACCCTGGGCTGCCGCGATGAAGTAGGAAAGGTTCTCGATGGCACGTGCGCGCACCAAAGGCTCCCAGTGCATCTTGCCCGTGGTCGCCGTAAAGGCTGAGGGCAGAACGATGATGTCAACATTCTTCATGGCGCGAAACAACTCGGGGAAGCGTAAGTCATAACACACAGCAAGCCCGATACGACCGAACGGGCTATCGACCACTACGACCTGATTACCCGCCTCGATGGTCTGCGCTTCGTTGTACTGCTCGTTACCCAATGTCAGATTGAACAGATGGATCTTGTCGTAACGCGCCACTTGCGCGCCAGTCTCGTCATACACCAAGCAGCTGTTGCGCACTTTGTCAGGCGAGTTGCCAGCTAATGGGATGGAACCACCGACCAACCATATCTTGTGCTTACGCGCGGTCTCACTGAGGAACTGCTGGATGTTGCCCTGTCCTGCTTGCTCGCGCACCTTGAGTTTGTCTTTTTCATCCATACCCATGATGGCGAAGAACTCTGGCAACACCACCAGCTTCGCTCCTTGCTCCACCGCCTTGGCGATGTGTCTTCGCGCTTCGTTCAAATTACCTTCGACGTTAGGTCCCGACGCCATCTGGATGGCGGCGACCTTGAATGCGTTCTGTTGCGCGACGATACGGGTTTGGGTGTTATCGAGCGAGGACATGATCAACGGCTTTCTATTCGAGATTGAACGTTATGGTTAGGGTGTCGCTTGTGCTTTGGACTGCCCCAGTCTTTCCACCTTGGGGTCGGCCCAACTGCCGCTCACATTGTAGTCAAACGCCACCAGCTTATCGAGAGGATCGCGCAGTATTTTGTTGGCCAGTAAAACACTGACACCGACGGCAGGACCCGCCGCGAATGAAAGTAGGGAGACGTTATCACCGATGGTCGGCAACACACGTACTTTGAGATTCTGTGTTTCGCGCTCTAGGTCGACCTGCCCATTCAGGGTGATCTTGGCTGCCGCCCCTACCATCTTGAAATCGTTGGTCTTGAGTAGGCCATGCTCTATGGTCGCTTCACCCGTTATGCTATCGAACTCGAATCCAGGACTGATGACATCGGTGAAATCGAGTCCGATACGCTTAGGTAAGGATTGCAGACTCAGCACGCCCAATAGCTTTGCCGCACCCGGATCGACTTGCAGGAATCGCCCCTTACCCGTCTTCAACTTGAGTTTGCCATCCAAGCTACCGTAGTTGAAGTCGGCGGGGGAACCAGCCCAAGTCAAATCAGATTCCAATGTACCGCTACCGTCTTTGAAACCTTCCGAGTAACCATAGCGCGACATGATCTTGCCTGCATTGCTGACCTCCAACTTAGCGTTGAGTCGCGTCTTATCAGTCGCCGCACTCCAACGCCCTGTCGCACTGAACACCCCGTCTGGGTTGGTGATCTTCAGGTTCTGCATCACCACATCGTTCCCATCACCATTCAGCAACATCTCCAGATGCCCTAGCTGGCGACCTTTCCATGTCAATTTTTCAATCGCCACATCGATCTCGGGTAAACCTCTTGATTCTTGGCTCACTTCTGTCTGGGCTTGTGCAGTTACCGGTGCGACATTTTCTCCGCCCCCCCCCAACATCGCGCTCTTGAGACGTACCAACAAACGCCCCTGGTCTTGCGGTTGCCAGATGAGGTCACCGTTCAATTCCTTCGATGCTAGGCGTGTACTGATCAGCCCGTTACGGCCACTGCCTCTGATGTTAAGTTGATTGATGGTATTGCCGAAGCCGTGCACCTTACCCACCGTCAAATCGATGTTGGAGATATTGGGCTGCACACCTTCGCTGTTGGGAAAATCAGACCAACCACTCCACCCTTCCAGCGCGAATTCGGGAATATTGCCCGCGATCAAGATGCCATCTGCTCGCGCAGCCTTGCGCGCCGCTCCTAGCATCACGCTCCCACGTTTGATATCCCACCTACCTGTCACCACCGAGGTGCGTATCAGCTCAGCGTTGATGACGTCCGCATAACGCAGACTGATGACATCGTTCTTGGCATTGATGTCTCGCTGCTCGAAACGAAGAGTTCTCTTTTCAGTCGCCTTCTTAGTGAATGGACGTGGAATATCTGACGACAAGCCATACAGATCGGAAGTCACGACTATATCCGCCAATCTATCCTTCACCTTGACCTCGGTCACCCATTCAGCCGTTCCGTGCAACTGTCGCAGCAAGGGGTAGCTATACATCTTCGGCAAACTATCTGCATCAAGCTTGCCAGAGGCTTGGGCGAGCAGGACACCACCCTCACTCTGCAAAGAGATGCGCGCAGGACCACCCAGTATCTGAGCCTGCAAGTTATTCGCTTGTAGCGAACTGTCCGTGAACCCGAGTTCGCCAGAAGCGTGCTTCAGCAAAGGCACACTCGCACCCAGATCGATTTCGTTGTTACTGAAGCGATAACTACCTAAGACTTTGGCATCCTCTACTCCATCCAACGGAATATTAAGACGTAGCTTTAGCACACCATCACCCACAGCACGGAAGTCATCTGTATAGCCATCGAGATAGTCGCTGACAGGGCTCTTGCGGATGTAATCGAGACAATGTTGCGTCGTGTCTGCCGACTCACCTTCGACCTCCATCACCAGCGCCTCCGCCAAGGTATCGGGCATCACGACCTTCACGTTTCGCAAGGTTGCTCCTGCCGTCATCGCTTTGGTGGAATTGACTTCTAGGCGTCGTCCTTGAATGAGTAGATTCACTTGTGCACGCTCGATGCGCGGCCAGTCTGGGGCGAACTCGATAGCGACATCCTTGGCACGGGCTTCGATCTTGAATAGACCGTCTTTGCTGTCAGGAAAGGGGAAATCACGCAAGTCGCCACGTACACGCATCACAAAGGAATCAGCCTCACCTTCTTGCAGGCCGGTCTGCAAGAAGTGATTGGTCTCATCATTGAAGGTATGCATGGGAATGTAGCGTATGGCATTCTTCACCGAGACATGTTTCAGGTTGATGGTGAGGTCGGCGACACCGGGACCGTCATCTATCTGATACCCACCGGAGACCGTTCCCTCCAAGTCTTCATTGCGCAGATGGGTGTCATTCAACTTCAATTCCCAGCCGCGACCGTTGCGTTGCCAATCCAAACGCGCATCCGCTTGCGTGAGCGTCAGCGGATCGGCCATGAAACCCGGCGCTTGCACCTTCAGATCGCGACTATTGATCCTCAATGTCCCCGCTCTATCATTCCCCTCCACCTCGCCCGTCAAGCCTGAGAATGCAGGTTGCTCACCCACTTGACTCACGCCGACTTTGACTAATCTAGCCCGTACCCGATACTGAGCAAGATGTTCGAGGTCACCCTGCCAGCTCGCATGCAAATCGCTCACCTTCCCCTGTGGGGCTAGGGCTAGCAATCTCTGTTTCATATCCCCTTCGAGCGGAAAATAAGCGAGCAAGGTGTTGATATCGGATAGGTCGAGCGCATTGACATTTACTTCTCCTGATGCAGAACGATAGCCTTGTTTGGGTGTGTATTGGAGAGAGAGATCAGTGGGCTTGAGTTCGAATCCATCACGTAGACGCAATGTCAGACCTTGTGTAGCGATCGCCAGACCCTCATCTACCCTACGCCAAGACAGCCTTCCTTTTAGGCTAGGCATCTCGAGTCGTGGCAGAGTCTCCGCTAGTTTGACGTTCACGTCATGCAGCTCGACATCGGTATCCATTCGCTCTATCTCGCCACGCGACACCCCTAACCAGACTCTCGCCTGACCAGCACCACTCTTGACCGATGTCGGCAAAGCAAACCACCGCCCCCAATCCGTCACATCGACATCCTCGAGTTGCGCGAAGAGCTCACCTTGCCACTCATGCAGGTTGGTGAAACTTTCTCCGTAAAGATCGCCGCGTAGATCGATACGCGATGTTTGCTGGGTTGCCACTCGGGTATTCAATGCGAAGCGATGCCGCTCACCGCGATTGAATATACGCAATTCCACATCTTTGAACTCGAGTGGTGGCTTCTCTTGCATATCATCTTGCCAAATGATGTGTCCACTGTGCACGATGATGTTGGAATGGCGCAGCCACCAATCGGACGCGTTCGCTTCGGAATTGACATTTGCCTGCGCATCGGCAGTGATGCCTGCGATGAGTATCTGTCCCTGCGTGTTTCGGCGCACCATCAGACCTGGGCTGGCCAGCTCAAGACTGTTGAAACGAAGCTCCCCTGCGATGAGCGTGCTCCATGCCACTGTGTTACGCAAGCGGGGAAGCTCCACTGCGACCTGTCCACGCGCATCCAGCACCTTCACATCCGACAACAATAATCGTGGACGCAGTCCGTTCCAGTCCGCTTCGATACGTCCGATCTCGACCGTACGACCGAGCGCACGGCTGGATGCAGCAACAATCTCAGTGTGGTAACGCTCGATATCCGGCAAGACGAGGTAGCGCAATAGCAACAATGCGCCTGCACTGATCACGGCAAGCAGCAAAAGCACCCATCGTGTAAAACGTCCGACATGTTTTGCGCCGCGCGCAGTATGACGAAAGACGTGGCTTAGCATCTCGACAGCGACGAGTGTGGGCCAGGGGGAAAAAGCAAGCGGATGAGCATAGAGAAACTATAATGAGTAGTATTGGCTGAACGCCTACATTTTAACTGAAACACACGCCTCAATATGGCTCATCAAAAACCTATCTCAGACTTCGTTCAACTGATCGCTCATGCCCGTCGTTGTAGTCATTATTTGGCGCACCTATTAGATTCCGAACCAGAGTTACTGACATGGCTGCATGAGCATCATCAGGCTCCGTGTGATGCGGCTTTCATCCAGCGCTGCTTGGACACCTTCCCTTCCGATACCGAAGAACGACTCTCGACTGCCGTACGTAGCTTGCGCAAGCGCATCATGCTGCACCTCATCACGCGCGACTTGGGCGGCCTATGCGACCTATCTGAAGTGATGCGCGCCATGACGGCACTGGCTGAACTGACCGTAGGCCGCGCCCATCGCTTCACCATGGACACCTTGGTCGCCCAATTCGGTCACCCCATCGGGGCAGACAGTGGTGCGCCACAGGAATTGCTGGTCATCGGCATGGGCAAGTTGGGTGGGGGTGAGCTGAATGTCTCATCGGACATCGACCTGATCTTCACCTACCCAGAAGATGGAAAGACCAATGGGGCGCGCACTTTATCTAACCATGAGTTCTTCAGTCGCTTAGGGCGCCGCCTCATCGCACTCATCAATGACCTGACCGCAGATGGCTTCGTGTTCCGTGTGGATATGCGTCTGCGCCCCTACGGCGACAGTGGTCCACTGGCGACGAGCTTCGCCGCATTGGAAGAGTATCTGGTCGCACAAGGGCGTGAATGGGAACGTTATGCCTGGATCAAAGCGCGAGTGATCTCACCGCAAGAAAGCCCGCGCATCGCCGAACTGGAGAAGTTGTCACAACCTTTCGTGTTCCGCAAATATCTGGATTTCGGCGCCTTCGATTCGATGCGAAAGCTACATGCGCAGATCCGCGCCGAAGTCGCACGCAAGGACAAACACAACAACATCAAACTCGGTCGTGGCGGCATCCGTGAGATCGAATTCATCGCCCAAGTGTTCCAACTCATCCGGGGTGGACGCGATGCGAAGTTGCGCATCCGCCCTACCCAGAAAGTCCTGCAACAGATCGGACTGGATGGAGAACTGACACCCGCAGTGACCGAACGTCTAAATCAAAGCTACATCTATCTGCGTGACCTAGAACATCGTCTGCAATACCTCAACGACCAGCAGACGCAGTCGCTCCCTGAAGACGAGGCCTCCCAATCCATCATCGCCAAGGCAATGGGCTACGACAGCTACACAGCGCTCATCGCCGAGCTTGACCCGATCCGTGATTTCGTCAGCACCCAATTCGAAGCGGTATTCGGGGACAAACAAGAAAATAGTGAGACACATGGCTGGCACGAGGGTAGCGACCACGATGAGCTGAGCACGATGTTGCAAGGACTCGGCTACAGCGACACGCAATCTCTTGCTGAAACCTTGCATCAGTTCCGCACGGGTAGCCGCTATCGTCAATTGCCCGACATCAGCCGCCAACGTTTGGATGCACTCATCCCCAGATTCTTGACGCTGTGCGCCACCGAGGAGAATCGAGACGATGCCTTACGGCGCGCGCTCACCCTGCTCGAAGCCATCGCGCGACGCGCGTCCTACCTCGCCTTCCTTGCCGAGTACCCTAAAGCTTTACCTCGCTTGGTGCGTATGCTTTCAGCCAGTGCATGGGCGGGAGATTTCCTGACGCAACACCCCATCCTGCTGGATGAGTTGCTGGATACGCGCGAACTTTACGATGCGCCCGACTGGGCTAGCTTGGATGCACAACTGGCCACGCGACTCGCCGAACATGCAGGTGATACTGAGCGGGAAATGGATGTGTTGCGCCAGTTCCAACAAGCACAGACCTTCCATCTACTTGCGATGGATCTGCAAGGCATCTTGCCGCTGGAGAAACTCAGTGACCATTTGAGCGACCTCGCCGACATGATCCTGCGTCACACCCTCCAGCTCTGCTGGCGCGACGCCCGCAAGAAACATCAAG
>JBGSWB010000215.1:0-3891 GCA_041752675.1 Sideroxydans sp.
TGTTCGGATTGATATTCTGGAACGAGTCATTGAGCGTCAGTGCGTGGCTGGGTATCGCACTCGTCATCGCCAGCGGCATGTTAAGCTTGCGCCTAGCCCCAACTAACACAGAGGTAAGCAAATGATCACCATCGAAGACAAGACCAACCTCGTCAACATCGCCGTCATGGGTGACTTCACCCTCGCCGATTTCAAACAGTTCGAAGAACATGCGCTGTACAAACTCAAGAGCGGCGACCAAACCAATCTGATATTCGACCTGCGCGGCATGATCGACTACACGACGGATGTCGCGTGGGAAGAGATCAAATTCTTCAGCCGTACACACAATCACGATTTCAATAAGATCGCCGTCGTCACCGACGACCAGTGGCTCACTTGGCAGGCATGGCTGTCACGCTTGTTCGTGGATGCGGATATTCGGGTGTTTGGGGAATACGATGGGGCGCGGGAGTGGGTACAGTATTAGTAGCCTGATGCTGCCTCGTAAATCCGTACAGCTCGTCTCCAGTACATTTGATTTTGCGAATCGGTTACTTTAATGTTGGACATTACAAGTTAAGGAGTGCAGTGATGACTGTGAAAAAGAAGCGGGAGGGGCTTGGACTTGAAATGAAGACGTTCTCTGGAAAGGACGGTAATTCATATCTCGTATTCCGCACAAGCTCTGGATCATTCCATGTGTTCATGGAAGTCGAAGCCAAGGAGGCCGCGCGACAGTGCGGTGCTTCTGAAGAAAAAAACACCCGCAGCATGTGGGCATCAGCTTGGAACAGCAAGTGATCAAAAATCCCAACCCGTCATTCGAGAGGGCCAGCCCAGAAGCCGGCAACCCCTCACTTTTGCGTTGGGCAGCAAAGTTGGCTACGAATGCACATATATTTCGAGGAAAAAATCTATGAAATCCCTACACCTATTCGTGATGCATTTGGCTCTTATCTCCGGCACACTTTTGGCTTCCCCCGCTATTGCGCAGTCCAAACCACTTCCAGCAAGTACGGTTCTCTTCAAAATAGATGTACTCAAAAATGGGAAAAGAATAAAAACTGAGCCGATCACAGTCGCGGGAATCAGGAATACCTATGAAAAAATCAAGAGCACGGTACAAAACAATGGCCCCATAGATGTGTCGGAGTGGAAGCAACAGGCGTACAACATGACGGCTGTCGCAAGGTGCGGTTTTCTCTTGGAGACATTCGTTGCAATTCAGGGAATCAAAGAAGGCACGCTTGATAGCACGCCAGCCATTGAAATAACTGCTAACAATATCGTTGTGGCGCTTAGTGAGGCTAACGAGGCAACGAGTGTGACGTGCGAAAGAGCGCCATAAGTCATGTAACAAATCCCGCCCAACCCGTGCTCGCGTAGGTTGTTTAAACATTGCGACACCACCCTACTAAATTGCCAAAACAAAAAACCCGCATCGCTGCGGGTTTTCTTTTACCTACCGGAACTTCACTGAATCACTTCAGCTTGGTTTCCTTGTATGCGACGTGCTTACGAACCACTGGATCGAATTTCATGAATTCGAGCTTTTCTGGTGTGGTGCGTTTGTTTTTGTTAGTGGTGTAGAAATGCCCTGTACCAGCAGAGGATTCCAACTTGATCTTTTCGCGAGCGCCTTTTGCCATGACTGTTCCCCTTAAATCTTCTCGCCGCGAGCACGCATCTCGAACAGGACAGCATCAATGCCGTTCTTGTCGATAGTGCGCAGAGCAGCATTCGTTATACGCATAGAAACCCAACGATTCTCAGACTCCACCCACAAACGGCGTTGTTGCAGATTCGGCAAGAAACGACGCTTGGTTTTGTTATTCGCGTGGGAGATATTGTTCCCAACCATCGGGGCTTTCCCCGTTACTTGACAGACGCGTGCCATGACTAACTCCAGACCAGTTGCAAAAATGAGGCGCGGATTCTACCCCAAACCCTGAAAAATACACAACCTAAAGTTTCCTAACTGTTCTTTCTGTACAAAGCCGACTGTGCGTGAGCCTGCAAACCCTCGCCAAAAGCCAAGGTGGATGCGATGGCCCCAAGGGTTTGCGCGCCTTTGGCTGAGACTTGGATGAGGCTGCTGCGCTTTTGGAAGTCATACACTCCCAACGGCGAGGAGAAACGCGCCGTACCAGAGGTGGGTAGGACGTGATTGGGGCCCGCACAATAGTCGCCCAGCGACTCGGAGGTGTAACGCCCCATAAAGATGGCGCCAGCGTGCTTGAGCTTGGGTAGCCATGCTTGTGGGTCAGCCACGGACAGTTCCAAGTGTTCTGGCGCGATACGGTTGCTGATGCGGCAGGCTTCATCCATGTCTTTCACATGGATCAGCGCGCCACGATTCTCAAGAGCGGTCTTGATGATGTCCTTGCGTGGCATCTGTTCCAACAGCCTGTTGGCACTCGCCGCCACCGCCTCGATGAACTTCGCATCGGGCGACAACAGGATGGCTTGCGCCAGTTCGTCATGTTCGGCTTGCGAGAACAAGTCCATAGCCACCCAGTCTGGATCGGTACCGCCATCGCAGATGACTAGGATCTCGGAAGGGCCGGCGATCATGTCGATGCCGCACACGCCGAACACACGGCGCTTGGCGGAGGCGACATAGGCATTGCCAGGGCCGACGATCTTGTCCACCTTGGGGATGGTCGCTGTGCCATAGGCCAACGCGCCCACGGCCTGTGCGCCACCGATGGTGAACACACGATCCACCTTGGACAGATAGGCCGCAGCCAGCACCAATTGGTTCTTCACACCATCGGGGGTGGGTACGACCATGATGAGTTCATCCACGCCTGCCACTTTGGCAGGCAAGGCGTTCATCAGCACGGAAGATGGGTAGGCAGCTTTGCCACCGGGTACGTAGAGACCGACGCGATCCAACGGAGTGACTTGCTGGCCGAGCATGGTGCCGTCTTCGTCCAGATAGCTCCACGAAGCCTGTACTTGCTTTTTGTGGTACGAGGTGACGCGCTGAGCGGCTTGCTCCAAAGCAAGCTTCTGATCGGCAGGCAAACCCTCGAATGCCTCCTTCAATTCGGACTGTGGCAATTCCATCGAAGCTTCAGTGATCGAAGGCAGACGGTCGAACTTGCGGGTGTATTCCAACACAGCATCGTTGCCGCGCTTCTTTACATCCGCGAGGATGCTCGCAACAGTGGCTTCGAGTTTGTCATCTGCCGTTTCCTCAAATGCCAACAGCTTGGTCAGCGCGGCATCGAAATCGGCTTGTTGGGTAGTGAGTCTAGTGATGTTCATAGATCGTCTCTTTACTTTATGGCTCCTGCAAATGCATCTAGCATCGGTTGCAGGATATTTCGTTTGAGTTTGAGCGACGCTTGATTGACCACAAAGCGTGACGATATCTGCGCGATCTCTTCTACTGCGACGAGGTTGTTCGCCTTCAAGGTCGCACCACTGCTCACCAAGTCGACGATGGCGTCGGATAGTCCGACCAGCGGTGCCAACTCCATGGAGCCGTAAAGC
The DNA here is from genome assembly GCA_041752675.1 of Sideroxydans sp. Taxonomy (GTDB): domain Bacteria; phylum Pseudomonadota; class Gammaproteobacteria; order Burkholderiales; family Gallionellaceae; genus Sideroxyarcus. The sequence continues at coordinate 3,484 of JBGSWB010000215.1, forward strand.
TTGATGAGGTCAACGTGTACACCTTTGGAGGCGAAGTGTTCGCGTGCTGTCTTCACATATTTGGTCGCCACGCGAATCCGCGCGCCCTGCTTCACGGCGGATTCGTAATCAAAGTCGCTGCGCACCGCGACCATCATGCGGCACTTGGCGATATTCAGATCGAGCGGCTGATACAGTCCGTCACCGCCATGTTCGTTTAGCACATCTTTACCCGCCACCCCGATGTCGGCAGCGCCGTATTGGACATAGGTTGGAACATCAGATGCGCGCACGATGATGAGTCGCACATCGTCACGATTGGTTGGCAAAATGAGTTTGCGAGAAGACTCTGGATCTTCCAGCGGCGTGATGCCCGCCGCCTTGAGTAACGGCAAAGTCTCTTCAAAGATGCGACCTTTTGAAAGGGCG
>JBGSWB010000216.1:0-3467 GCA_041752675.1 Sideroxydans sp.
CTCACATCATCAGCCGCAACCAACTGCAACGCCTCGATATTACGCGCGGACAAGGCCAACTTTGCCCCACGCCCATGCAACTCACGCGCCAAGGCTGCACCGATGCCGCTTGATGCACCGATGATCCACACACGTCGCTCACGCCAATCTTGAAGTCTTGGATTCATGGCCGTTTGCGGAACGACAAGGTGACCTCACCTAGCTTAAAGCCGAACTTGCTCATCACCGCACGATTGAGCATCACTTTATCGTCCATCAGGATCATCCAATCGTCAAAGTTGACGTTGTAGACTTTGTCATCAACCGGCAACGCCAACACGTACTTCCAGTTCAGCGCATTGCCAGAAACGACACCGACCGCCTCACCCACCACATCATCTGCTGTACCGATGTACTGACCATTCGGCTGCTTCTTCAATGTCCACACACGTTTTTGTTTGGTGCCATCGGAATAGATGAAATCTTCATCCAGTGTTCCGACGTCACCTTGCCAACTGCACTGGATGACCACGTTGAAACGCTTCACCACTTCGCCTTTTCGATTCTGGAACATGCCCCACGCATCGACCGTACCATTGAAATACTGCTGCATATCCAGCGCAGGTTTCTCTTTGGCATACAGCGCCATATCGGTAGTGCTACAAGCGGATAACATCAGCATCCCCATTACTAGTGCAATACGGTTTCTCCAATTCATTTTGCGTCTCCTTCACGGTTATATTCCATCCAATGGTGCACGCCACAGCAACAATGCGGCACATAGTTTCAATACACAAGGCAACAGCGCATAACCCACCGCCAGCGCATGCAAACCGACCTCATCCGTCGTTCCGTTTTGATAACCTAGCCACTGCAAAAGCGGCAATGAGATGCCTGCCGCCAAAGCTAGATTCAATTTCGTCGCCCAGTTCCATAATCCAAAGTACGCCCCCTCATGTTTGCCAACATGGCTGGCTTTCCCAATCACTGCAGCGAGTAATGCAGGGGGTAAAGCGAGATCGGCAGCAAGTGCTGCGCCTGACAAGGTGCAGATGGCGGCGAATCCAGCGATGTCTTCTGCGCCTAAAAAATAAGCCCACGCGAAACTGCCGATGGCGAGCCTCATCGCCAAAAGCCAAGCTTGTTTTTCACCTTTACGTTTTGCGATGGCCACCCATAGCGGCATGGCTAGCGCAGCGGCCAAAAAATACAGGATCAAAAATCCGCCGGCGTATGGCGCGAGTAGCAAGCGATCTTGGGTGAAGAACAGGAACAAGGTGGCGGGTATGGCTGCTGCGATGCCGTTCAACATGAATACCGCGAACAACCAGCGAAAGCTCACATTGTTCAATGGTCGCAGCAAACCTGCTAACCCAGCACCTTGGTGGCGTATGGGGGCAACTCGCGGGGAGCGGCGCAGCAAAAAGTAGGCAGCGATCAGTAGCGACGACACAAAGAAGGCAGACAGCATGCTGACCGAGGTGAATGTGGGTAAAGCGGCAGCGATGATGACACCGAGCAGAGCACAAACCTCACGCACCGCCGTGAGTGAAGAGCGCTGTTCGCGCGATTGGGTAAGTGCCGCGCCCCAACTTTGGTAGGCGATACTGGCCAGACTAAAACCCAGATAGACCACGACAAGGCTAGCAAGAAACCATGCCATCGCCTGTATACCGAAGACTGCTGGCGGATGGAACAAGGCGACGAATCCCAACACCAGCAGTGGCAGCGATAACAGGATGGCATGCGAGTAGCCTCGTTGCTGGGTGTCCAGCCACAAGCCGATGAGAGGATCAACGAAGGCATCCAGCACACGAGCGAAGAGCAGGATAGCGCCTATCATCGCCAGCGACAGGCCGAGCTGACTCGCATAGAACTGTGGCACATAGACATAGATGGGTAAAGCCACCAAGGCGAGGGGTAAGCCGAACAAGCCGTAGTGCCACAAACCACTTCGGCTCAAGGCAATCACGATGTCTGCCCCAATAGCTGCTTACGTAAGCTCGGCGCACTGGTACGTTCATCCAGCCAGATAGAAAAGAATGCGCGCGCAAATTCAGCATCTTTGATCTCTTTGAGCAACACCCCATCACGGTAGAAGCGCACACCCTGTCCAGCCTGATACACACCGCTCAAACGGGTGCCCTCTTGCACATCGGGAAACACCTGTCGCATCAGACTCAACCACGCTGCGTGCTGATCTGGCGAACCCATATTGAGCTTGCGTATCTCATCAATGCTGGATGCAGCGATCCTTTCACCTTGAAGATCCCGCGCATACACCAACTCCAAGATGAATCGTCCATCAAGCAAGGTCGTTTCGGCACGCACTCCCTTTTCCTGCCAAAGGTAAGCCTCATACAACTTGATGCCGAACCAACGATAGCTCCCCTTCCCTGCTAGTTGCGCCTGCTCAAGCTCTTCCTGAACCGTCAAACCACCTGCGTGCACCGTCCCGCTGCACAGCATCAAAAGGGCGATCACGGTGGCAAGGATTCGACTCATGCTTTTTCCAGAGTGAAATGCATGACGTTGGTGCTTCCCGCACGGAAGGCAGCCTCGCAGTAACACAAGTAGAACTCCCATGTGTGCACGAATCGTTCGTCGAAACCTTGTGCACGTACTTGTCGCAACTTCTCATGGAATGCAGTACGCCACTCGACCAGTGTGCGTGCGTAATCCAAACCAAAAGCGAACTCATCCACCACCTTCAAGCCTTGTCTTTCTGCTTGCTCACGAAACACTTGAGGGGATGGCAACATACCGCCGGGGAAGATGTACTGCTGGATGAAATCGGTGCTACTGCGATAACGCTCGAATAGTTCATCGGCAATGACGATGGTCTGGATACAAGCTCGGCCACCTTGTTTCAAGTTGCGTGCGATGCACTCGAAGTAGGTCGGCCAGTAAGCTTCACCTACCGCCTCAAACATCTCGATCGAGGCGATAGCATCGTACTCACCATTGCAGTCGCGGTAGTCCATCAACCTCAGCTCGGTGCGCTGAGCCAGCTCCGCAGCAGCCAAGCGCCGCTCAGCGAAATTGAATTGCTCGGTGGAGAGCGTCAGACCCGTGACACGCACCCCTGCTTCTTGGGCTGCTACTTCCGCAAATCCACCCCAACCACATCCGATCTCCAGCACACTGTCTCCCCGTTTCAATCTCAGTTGCTCCACGATACGGCGGTACTTGGCGAGTTGCCCCGCGTGCAGATCGTCAGTATTCGTGTGGTCGAACAAGGCACTGGAATAAGTCATCGACGGATCCAGCCATAGACGATAAAAATCATTTCCGATGTCATAGTGCGCATGGATGTTCTTGCGACTGCCACTTCTACTGTTGCGATTGAATAGATGGCGGACCCGATACAGCAGATTGCCCCACCATTTGCCGTATATGAGGGATTCGACCTGGTCTCGATTACGGATGAACAACTCGATCAACCCAGTCAGATTGTCGGTAGTCCAGCCATCTGCGATGTAGGTCTC
>JBGSWB010000217.1:0-4102 GCA_041752675.1 Sideroxydans sp.
CCCTAACCCTCCCCCTGCATGGGGGAGGGAATATGATGGAAGATATTTTGTAGTTTATTTTTTACCTAAAGGAATCAGATGAAACGTTTCGCCATTTTTTTGACCATCGTTCTGACCAGTCTTTCTTTGCTCGCAGCTAACGCGGAAGCCAAACGCTTCGGTGGCGGCGGTAGTGTCGGTAAGCAGAGCAAAATGAGCGCGCCACCGCAAAAGGCGGATGCGGCGCCTGCGCAACAAGCGGCTCCCGCAGCGGCGGGTGCTGCTGCAGCGAAGCAACCCAACAAATGGTTGGGGCCATTGGCCGGTATCGCGGCGGGTCTAGGCTTGGCAGCGCTGTTCTCGCACTTCGGCTTGGGTGAAGGCATGGGTATGTTGCTGATGATCATCGCGGGCGCGATTGCGGTGTTCTTCCTCATCTCCATGTTCCGCAAGAAGCAGCAACCGGCGATGCAATACGCAGGCTCTGCACCTGGCAACACGGGCTACCAAGCGCCCGCTCAACCTGTGATGAGTGGCGGCAGTGCTGCGCCAGTAGCCCCTGTAGCTGCGGCAAATATCCCTGCTGATTTCCCTGTGGATAGCTTCTTGCGCGGCGCGAAGACGACCTTCATTCGCTTGCAAGCAGCGAACGACCGCAAGGATCTGAACGACATCCGCGAATACACCACACCTGAGATGTACGCCGAGATCTCGATGCAGATGCAAGAGCGTGGCGACGCAGAGCAGAAGACGGATGTGGGCTTCGTGAATGCGAGCTTGTTGGAAGTGGTGACGGAGAACGACATCGCGACGGCTAGCGTACGCATGAGCGGTCAGATCCGTGAGAACAACGGCGCACCGGAGAACTTCGACGAAATCTGGCATGTGCAGAAAGACTTGAAGGACGACAAGGCGGTTTGGCTGTTGTCTGGAATCCAGCAGGTTTAAGCTGAAACTCAAGTAAACTAGTGGGCACAGCGACTTCGCTGTGCCCTTTTTATTTGAGCCTGCTAGCAATGCGATTCTTCCGCTTACTCAAGATAATCTTCATCGTCCTGCGCTTCGGCTTGGACGAATTCTTATTGGCACACGAGCGCACGAGTTGGATGTTGCGACCGCTCAATTGGCTGCTATTTTTCCGCGATGTGTCGCGCCCCCGTGCGGAACGTCTGCGCTTGGCGCTGGAAGCGCTGGGCCCCATCTTCGTCAAGTTCGGCCAGTTACTTTCCACCCGCCGCGACCTGATCCCTACCGACATCGCCGATGAGTTGGCGAAGCTGCAAGACCAAGTCCCTCCCTTCCCTTCTGCACAAGCAGTGGCTCTACTAGAAACCGCTTACGGCAAGCGCTTGAGCGAAGTGTTCACTAGCTTCGACGAGACACCCATCGCCAGCGCATCGGTGGCACAAGTGCATTTTGCGGTATTGCCGAATGGGCACGAGGTGGCGGTGAAGATCTTGCGCCCCGGCATCAAACACACCATCGAGCATGACATCGCCTTGTTGCAGATCTGCGCGGGATTGATCGAGCGTTGGTGGTCTGATGGCAAGCGCTTGAAGCCAAAGTTGGTCGTCGCCGAGTTCGAGAAGTATCTGCACGACGAGTTGGACTTGATGCGCGAAGCGGCGAATGCCAGCCAGTTGCGCCGCAATTTCTCCGACGCGAAATTGTTGCTCGTTCCCGAGGTGCATTGGGATTGGTGCTCCGAGCAAGTAATGGTGATGGAACGTATGCACGGCATCCCCATCAGCCAGATCGGTGCATTGCGCGAGGCGGGAATCAATCTATCCAAGTTGGCGAGTGACGGTGTGGAGATATTCTATACGCAGGTTTTCCGCGATGGTTTCTTCCATGCTGATATGCACCCCGGCAACATCCTAGTGGCACGTGATGGGCGTTATGTGGCGCTCGATTTCGGCATCATGGGGACGCTCACCGACAACGATAAGAATTACCTCGCGCACAATTTCATCGCTTTCTTCAACCGCGATTACAAACGTGTAGCCGAGTTACACATCGAGTCGGGTTGGGCACCTGCGGATACGCGCGTGGATGAGTTCGAAGCGGCGATACGTTCCGTATGCGAACCCATCTTTGACAAGCCTTTGCGTGATGTTTCTTTCGGTAAGGTATTGTTGCGCTTGTTCCAGACCTCGCGCCGATTCGGCATCGAGATCCAACCGCAACTGGTGCTGTTACAAAAGACGCTGCTCAACATCGAAGGACTGGGATTGCAGCTCGATCCTGAACTCGATCTGTGGAAGACGGCTAAACCTTGGTTGGAACGCTGGATGAGTGAGCAAGTGGGCTGGCGCGGCTTCATCAAGACATTGCGCGCGGAAGCACCCCGTTACGCCTCTCTGCTCCCTCAACTCCCTCGCTTGCTGCATCAACGCTTGAAGGATGATGTCGCCGCGCAAGCTGCACCACTGTTGCTTGCGATGTTGGTAGAACAAAAAAAGCGCAATGCCTGGTTATCGGTCATTGCGCTCTTGTTGGCGGCGACGTTAGGGCTAGCTGCCTACGTCCATCTACTTTAAGGTTGCTTCAAATAAATCCGCTCTCCATCAATTCCTTAGCCAGCGCCTTGTAGTCAACCGCTCCAGGGCTATTCGGCGCGTAAGCAAACACATCCAAACCATGCATCGGACTCGTTGCCAATGCGACCGTCTCGCCAATGCGCGTCTTGCACAATAGGTTGCCGTATCTCTCTCTGAGTTGGTTGTAGATATCGAATGACAATTTGCGGCGCGAGTCGAAACGGGTGACGACGATACGGCGTTCGAATTTGCGTTGTAGCTTCTTCTCCAGCACGTTCAACGCGCTATCCAGACGATGTACACCATGTTGGGAAAGGTAGTCAGCAGAGACTGGGATGAGGACCTTGTCGGCGGCCAATAGCGCATTCAGTGTCAGCACGCCCAGCATCGGGCAACAGTCGATCAGGATGGGAGCTCCCGTCAGTGACAACTCTTCACCCAAGCCCTGCTTCAACATCTTGGCCGCTTGTGGATCGCTCCCGTATAGGGCATCTATCTTTGAAAGTTCGAGCGTTGCAGGAATGAGTTGCCAACCTGCAGGTGTCTCATAGATCAACTTAGCGAGCGGTGTGTGTTCTTTGAAGAACGAGACGATACTCTTGGCTTGCGAGGTGCCATGCTTGAGGCCTGACGCAAGACTCAGATGTCCTTGCGGGTCCATGTCGATAGCGATCGGGCTACGTTGCGCCAACGACAACGCCGCTGTCAGATTCAGACAGGTCGTAGTCTTTCCTACGCCACCTTTTTGATTGAATACGGCGATGACCGCCATGTTGATACGTCTCCACATAAGTGGGACGGGTGTGTGCTAGCTGTAAATCGTTGCTCTGACTTATCAGTGGCTTGTGGTTTCGGCCACCCCTTCGGGGTTTAACTTGCCATGCAAGTTAGCCTACACCGCAAACCGCGCGCTAAATCTGTCACTCTACGGTGACAGATTTAGCCAGATTGCGCGGTTTGTCCACATCCGTTCCCTTTTCCAGTGCTACGTAATATGCCAGCAGCTGTAAAGGGATGGTGTGCAGAATAGGACTTAAAAAGCCCGCGTGTTCGGGCATTTGCAGGATATGGACGCCGTCGGACTCTTTGATGTGGGTCTGGGCATCGGCAAAGACGAATAACTCGCCGCCGCGTGCTTTGACTTCTTGCAGGTTCGATTTCAATTTTTCCAACAAGGCATCGTTCGGCGCGACGGACACCACGGGCATATCGGCATCGACCAAGGCCAGCGGGCCATGCTTCAGTTCACCCGCCGGATATGCTTCGGCGTGGATGTAGGAGATCTCTTTGAGTTTCAATGCGCCTTCGGCCGCGATAGGGAAATGCATACCACGACCCAGGAACAGGGCATGGTGTTTGTTGGCAAAGTGCTTAGACATCTCGGCGATCTTCGGCTCTAACGCCAACACCTTTTGCACCGCCGCAGGTAGGTGACGCAACTCATGCAAGAATCGTTGCTCGCGGTCTACATCCAGACGACCACGCAACTTCGCCATGACCAAAGTCAGCAGGAACAAGGCGGCAAGTTGGGTGGTGAAGGCTTTGGTCGAAGCTACGCCGATCTCTGGACCGGCGCGGGTCAG
>JBGSWB010000218.1:0-20967 GCA_041752675.1 Sideroxydans sp.
CTCCCCCTGCAAGGGGGAGGGAATGTTGCCGCGATGCTCCAATGGCTTAACCGAATGCCAAGTGGCATGGACGCCCCCCAAAGCAGGATTCAGCAGTTAGAATCCTGCTCCATGCCCATCTCGTTCATATGGATGCGTCAACATCCAGTTCGACTTTTTTTCCTCGCATATTGCTTGGTGTTCTGTTGCATCGGCAGTGCTCTTGCCAATGACGAAGATGACGGTGGCGAAGAAGTGACTGAAGCTAAGGCCGAATTCGTGTACGAGCTAGATCCTTACTACACCGATGTGGGATACAACATCCCGTTGACGCACAAATCCATCCCCACCATCTCCTCCAACAGTGAGGCAGTCATCCTGCGTGAACTGCTCAAAGACTCTTTAGTTCCGCAATATATGTTGGTCGAGGCAAGCATGTATCCCATGCCGCTGTTGGGTACGTACCTCAAGAAACACACGCCGGATTTTTACAAACAGGGCGATATCGGCAGCAACTTCAATATCATCGAATCGCTGACCGCTGGTTTCCAAGAGCCGTGGGCGGTCTCTCTCTTCTTTGGCAACGTGGCAAAACTGAAACGTCCCAAAGAAAAACGTAAAGGTAACAACTACGGCTACACCGGCTATCTCTTCAGCGCAGGCACCAAACATATCAAGAGCAACACCTTGGTAGATGACGAGTGGTGCGAATTGGAATGGAAGATCAAAGGCAAACTGGAGTACGACGATGAGAAACTCTCATGGAGTTTTCGCATCGGCGGCAAGTTCAATCGCAACCATGACGTGAACAACGTCACGTACATCAACCTGTATCGCAGCAACACCGACCTACGCTCCAAATACCTTACTTGGCTAGAGAACACCAATTTCGATTTCCGTCTACATTTCTTGCAGCACGGTGGCAAGTTGGTGCGCTCGGAATTGATCGCGGGCACGAAGATGCCGCTCCTCGGTTACAAGTTCATCCCGACCTTCAGCGCTGGTTTCATCTGGACTAGCCCTGACGAGTATTCTGGATCACTAAAAGATTCGAAAGTTAACAAACTTACATTAGTGATACGTCCATCGGTAGAATTTTAAACGTCGCACAAAGATGGGGGCTGTTTCAAAACTCGTATTCGAGTTGGAATCTATATGTCTGGTTGGGCGCTATATCTGTGACACCGAACAATGCTGCCACGTTGTATTTCACAGCCGTCTCTTCGCTGAGTTTGACCTTGCCGAACATCATCATCCCTGCGCGGTGATTCTGCGCAGATGTCGCATCCCAACTATCCCATTGACCGAGATCGCCCATCCCCTGCACACCAAAACCGAACGAAGATAGCCAATGATATTTGGCTTGCCATTGATAACCCAGCTGAGTCCCGCCAACCGTGCCATGTTCATCCGCTTGACCGAACACCCGTTCGAACACCAGATTGCCATTCAACTGTAGCTTGCCAAAGTCGCTTTGCAACAATGGCCCAAACTTGACCTCGACAGGATCGCCGCTTTGAAGCGGCAACTCTAGTTCCGTGATCAAACCCAGATGGATAGGACGATCACCGTGCTCGGTCAATTGGAACTTGTTCTCCAATTCGATGTAGTCGCTACGTTTGCCTGCGGCTTGGCTGCGTTTCAAATAGACGGAGCTGAACCAGTTCTCAGTCACCCCATATCCGACACTCACGCTCGTGGCCATCACTCTTCCGCCAGCGGGAAGGTCGCTACTGCCATGAATGAGTTCTAACTCTCCCTCCCCCTTTTCCACCTTGGGCGAATAGACGTAGTCAGCTGGACCGGCCCATGCCTGAGCTGACGACACACTCAACAAGACGCCTAATAGCCACTTGAAATGACGCTGCATCACATTCTCCTAGATCGACCGATTGGACGCGAATGATAATTGTTCTCATTTGAGAATGCAACCGTTTATCAAATCAATGTGAGCAGGTAGAATCGGCGTGCACATCCTCCAGGCAAACTAAAAAGATAGAGAGTAGCTATGCATAAGACGGACAACCTCAAGAATGCGGGACTTAAATCAACCTTGCCTCGGCTCAAAGTCCTGCAATTGTTCGAAACGAGTAAAGAACGGCATCTGAGCGCGGAAGATGTCTACAAACTGCTCATCAGCACGGGTGAGATCGTGAGCCTTGCCACTGTCTATCGCGTACTCACGCAATTCCAGCAAGCGGGGTTGTTGATGCAACATCATTTCGAAAGCGGGAAATCGGTCTTCGAACTCAACAGCGGCACACATCACGACCATATCGTGTGCCTGCAATGCGGCCATGTAGAAGAGTTCTTCGATGCCGCGATAGAAGTCAGACAAGAAAAAGCCGCTGTCGACCATGACTTCGCGATTCGCGACCACGCGTTATATATCTACGCCGATTGCACCAAGAAGAATTGCACACGCGGGAATCGCTAGATGTCAGATAGCGCCCCCACCCCATAGCCCTCCCCAATTTGCTGGCGATACCCACCCTTTGGAGTAATTGACTGATTCAATCAAGTAAGTTGGAATGGCGACCCATCAATTTGAATAAGTAGGAAACATCATGCAAATACCAGCACGAGATGGTGACGGATACCTAGTAGATATGAGTGACTGGACGCCCGAGATCGGACGCGCCATGGCTGAGGCCGATGGTTATGAATTGAACGATAAGAAGTGGGAACATATCGAGAAGGCACGCCAGTTCTTCGAAGAGTTCGGCTCCGTTCCTCCGATCCGAAAATTCGCTAAACACATCGACGAAGATCAAAAAGAGTTGTTCGACCTGTGGATGACAGGACCGATGAAACCCATCACAAAATACGGTGGGATGCCGAAACCGACTGGATGTGTTTAAGCCATCGCTCGGATGAGCCTAGGTTCTAGCCTTAGCGTGCGCGGGACGGAACACCTTGCACTGCTCAGCATCTGATTCTAGGTAAGCCCCATCGATGAGATCGATGCAATAAGGGACGGCAGGGAACACCGCGTTCAGGCAGTCATCGATGGCCGAGGGCTTACCCGGTAGGTTGATGATCAGGCTCTTGCCGCGTATGCCTGCTGTCTGGCGCGACAGGATCGCCGTCGGTACGAACTTGAGTGAGGCAGCACGCATCAATTCGCCGAAACCAGGCATCATCTTCTCGCACACGGCTTCGGTCGCCTCCGGTGTCACGTCTCTCAACGCTGGGCCAGTACCTCCTGTGGTCACGACCAGCGAACATCCCTCTGCATCGCATAATTCGATGAGTGTCTGTTCGATCAATGCCTGCTCATCTGGGATCACGCGTGTCACCGCTTCCCATTCGCTGGTCAACACGCGCGTGAACCACGCTTGCATCGCAGGGCCGCCCTTGTCTTCATATTCGCCGCGACTAGCGCGATCTGAGATAGTCACGAAACCGATACGTGCGTTGCTCATCGTTACTCCTTGAAATCCGCTGAATCTTGGAATGCTGTGCCATCCAACAGTTGCACCAGCACCTGCTCACCCGCTGCCAATCCCTGACTGGCAGAAGGCACGACCATCAATCCGTCCGCCTTGGCCATCGACGGCAATATCGCGCTACCTTGCGAACCAGTCGAAGTCGCCGCATAGCCGCCCTCCTCACTGCGCAGCGTCACGCGCACGAAATCGGTACGTGATTTTTTGTGCTTCACATCGTGCGTCAGTCGCGCTACCACCGTGCGTCGATGCAAGCGGGAGCAACCCATCATGCGACGTAATGCCGGCACCACGAATTGCTCGAAGCACACCATGCTCGACACTGGATTTCCCGGCAAACCAAAAACGAAAGTCTTATCAGTCGAACCGAAAGCCATCGGATGCCCCGGTTTCATCTCCACGCGCCAGAACTTCATCTGCACACCCAATGTTTCCAAAGTCGGCCGCACATAGTCATGCACACCGATCGAGGTGCCGCCAGAGACCAGGAGCGCGTCGTACTGCAAACCTGTTTGCAGATGACGGCGCAACTCATCCGGATCGTCGCGCGCGATGCCCAACAGAACTGGTTGCATCCCCAGCGCCTGCACCTGTGCCATCAGGGCATAGCTGTTGGCATCGGGGATCTTGTTCGCATCGAAAGCATCATGCAATCCTTCCAACTCATCACCCGTAGAAAGGATGGCCACGCGCGGCTGCCTATATACCTTGATGTTGGCCGCTTTCACCATCGCCAACATGCCGACCACACCCGGCACGATCTCAGTTCCGGCTGTCAGCACCACCTCTCCGTCGCGCATGCTCTCGCCGCGATATCGAATATCGTTTCCAAGCTTCACGCTGCAATTGATCTGCACACGACCATCGGACACGACTTGAGTATCTTCGACACGCAACACCGCATCTGCTCCTTGCGGCAACGGTGCGCCCGTCATGATGCGTGCACACTGGCCCGCCTGCACCGTCTTGCTGGGCATATCCCCCACCTTGATGTCTTCGATCACTTCCAAGGTCACTGGCGCGTTCGCAACATCGGCACTGCGTAGCGCATAACCATCCATCGCCGACACATCGTATGGAGGCTGGTCGCGATTGGCGCGAACATCCTCACCTAACACGCGCCCAAGTGACTGCGCCAACACCACGCTCTCCACACCCATCGTTGCAACCGCTTCGATGATGATCTTTTGCGCTTCACTTACTTTCAGATGCTTTTCCATCACTTCATTCCCTGTTGATTCATTACCGCTGCCGCCTCTTCGGGCGTATCCAGATCGACGAAGCTGCGCGACTGCGAACCCGCGATCTGCAACTCATCCTCGCTGACATAACGCACCGTCAACTTATCCAACAACTCGCGCAGACTATGCTTGCCATCGCCGTTCAAACATTCGATCACAGTATTCGCACAACTCACCGCATAGAACGCGGCCAGCGGTTGCGGATAGCCCTGAACCATCGGCACGACTGCCTGATGACCGTCTCTGAATCGCGCCAATCGCTCGATCACGGCTGGCTCGATAAAAGGCATGTCACACGCCAGCACGAACACCCAAGTTGTCTTTGCGCGCTGCAATCCTGCTGCCAATCCAGCCAATGGCCCGCGTTGCGTGGGATCGTCACACACTTGCGGCAACGTGATCTCAGCGCGCGGCTGACGTACGCTGATGACGACCTCGTGGAACAACGGCTGCACGATGCTGATGACGTGTTGCAGCAAACTGCGCTCCCCCAACAGCAGGCTCGCCTTGTCCTGCCCCATGCGACGCGAATCGCCACCCGTCAGGATGACTGCGGTGCAATCAGTGATCATTTGCGTTCGAGGATGAAGCGCGTGATGCCTGAATAATCATCCAGCGCGAAATGTGGCAGTTGTGGATAGACCTCATCCATATCGGTAACGATAGCGACCAGTCCCTCCTCGATAGTGCATCGCGCCGGCTTGTCGCACTCGCGGCGTAGCACCTCGATCTTCACGCCGGGCGCATGCGAAAAACCTTCCGCCAATACCACGTCCGCCTCACCCAAGAAGCGCTTTGCCAGCTGTTCCGGCTCACGCTCCAGCGTCGCATCCGCCACCAGTTGCAACGCATCACGCGTCAGCAACATGCTCAACGCCGCACCTGCCTCCTTGTGCCGATAGCTATCCTTGCCCGGCGTATCGAGCTCCACTTTGTGATGCGCATGTTTGATGGTGGCGACACGCAGCCCTTGCTGCGCCAACTCGCGAATGAGTTCGACCATCAGCGTGGTCTTGCCGGAGCCAGAGTGGCCGACTATGGAGATCACGGGTGTGGTGTGACCCATGCGTCCCCCTGCGGCGTGATCTCTTTCTTCCAGATCGGTACGCGCTGTTTGAGTTCGTCGATCATCCAGCGACAGGCATCGAAAGCGGCAGCGCGGTGTTCGGCACCTGCTGCGATGAAGACGATGTTGTCTCCTGCTTTGACGGTGGTGACGCGATGCACGATGCGCGCATCTAGCAATCCGAATCTGGTGATGGCTTCCTCGCGTAGCGTGCACATCTCGGACAGCGCCATGCTGCCGTAGGCTTCGAAACTGATCTCGCTGACGCTATGCCCTGCGGAGAAATCTCGCGCGCACCCAAGGAAGGTGGCGATGCCGCCCATGCGGGTGGAACTGGCCTTGAGTGCTGCGATCTCTTCATCTTGCGAGAAGTCTTCCTGCTGGATGCGGACGGGTTCGCTCATGCTTCCTCTCCCGTCATTCCCACGAAAGCGGGAATCCAGATGAAAAATAATCCCGCGTAGCGGACAAACACTAACTGCATGTCGAATAACTGCACTGGATTCCCGCTTTCGCGGGAATGACAGACTAGTTTGAATTCAACGCTCATGTCAGCCCCCCGAGAATTTCGCCATCAAGGCGATCTCATCACCATCGTGTAGCGCGATGTGATTATCCCGCACCTGCTGCTGATTGACTGCCATGAAGCTGACGATGCTGAGTGCACCCGGATATCGCATACCGATGGTGTGCGTCACATCGTGCAAAGTCATTCCATCGGTGAAGCCCAACAGCATCTCGCGCTGGCCTATCTTTTCTGCGACGGGGCCGAAGAATAAAACTTTGATCATTTCTTATTCCGCCGTTGCTTTGCAACGCTCCCTTCGATACGCCCGCTGCGCGTGCTACTCAGGGCGAACGGTTCGGTTATTAAACTCGAAGCCTTCATCGCTGCTCTCCGCGCTTCCATACGCCGCTCTTGCCACCGCGCTTCTCTTCCAGTTGCACGCACTCGATGCGCATGCCTCGATCTATCGCTTTGCACATGTCGTAGATGGTGAGCAGTGCCACGTTGGCGGCGCATAGTGCTTCCATCTCCACGCCTGTCTGTCCGACGCAGGTCGCGGTGACCACAGCCTTGATGCCCACACAGCCTTCCGCATCAGGTTCGATGATCTCGCTGAACACCACGTCCACCCCACTCAAGGCGATGGAGTGACACATAGGAATGATGTCGGGGGTGTGCTTGGCTGCCATCACCGCGCCCACATCGGCCACGGTCAGCACATCACCCTTGGCGATGCCTCCGGCGCGGATACGCTCCAAGGTGGTCAGCTGCATACGCAGGATGCCGCTGGCGATAGCGACGCGTTGGGTAGTGGATTTCTCAGATACGTCCACCATGCGTGCACGCCCCGATTCGGAAAAGTGGGTCAAGCCATCAGACATTTGTATCAACCTCCGGTCATCGACATCACGCGGATGAGTTTGCCGGGTTGCTCGCGGAACTCGTGGCGCTCCGGTTTCAGCTCGATGGCACTACGGATCGCCGCATCCAGTTCGTCGTCACTGATACCGTCGCGCAACAAGGGGCGCAAGGCGAATTGATTCTCTTGCCCCAGACACAGGTAGAGTGTTCCATCGACCGCTAGGCGCACACGATTGCATGTCTCGCAGAAGTGCTGCGACATCGGAGTGATGAAACCGATGCTACCAGCCCCAACAGGTGACACCAGATAGCGTGCGGGACCGCCGCCACGAACGAGTCCATCCACCAGACCGAAACGCGCTTGTAGACGCAGACGGATAGGTTGCAGATCGACATAGCCGGAATTACGTCCAGTCTCGTCCATCGGCATGGTCTCGATCAGGCGCAACACGAAGCCATGCTGGAAACAATATTCCGCCATCGCTTCGATCTCGTCCTCGTTCACCCCTGCCATCACCACCATGTTGATCTTGATCGGCTCAAAGCCACAATCCTTCGCCACCAGCAATCCATCCAATATCTGTGCCAGCGCGTCGCGCCGAGTGATGCTGTGTAATCTTTCTGCACACAGGGAATCGAGACTCACGTTGAGTCGAGTGATGCCCGCCTGTTTGAGTGCAGCCGCATGACGTGCCAGCTGCGTACCGTTGGTACTGAGTGACATATCCGTCACCCCGGGCAGCGTGGCAAGACGTGTCGCCAATCCACTCAGGTCTCGACGCAACAAAGGTTCGCCCCCAGTGATACGGAAACGGGAGGTACCCATGCGAGCAAAAGATGCGACGACACGCTCTATCTCGGCGAAGGTCAACCAATCTTGCGGCTCTTCGTAATCACTGAACCCTTGCGGCATGCAATAACTGCATCGCATGTCGCAACGGTCAGTGACCGACAACCTGAGGTAGTCGATACGGCGGCCGAAGCGATCCTGCAAGGGCGTGGACTGCGTCATCGTATTAGGTGTTCTGCACCACAATCTTGGGGAAGACCGCACTGTGATCTTGCGCCATGTCGGCGATCTTCACGGCCACACGGCGCGCGATCTGTTGATAGACTTTGGTGAGATTACTGTCAGGTGCGGCCACCACGGTCGGCGTGCCCGAATCAGACTGTTCGCGGATGCGGATGTCCAACGGCAATCCGCCCAAGAATTCCACACTGTAGTCGGCACACATCTTCTCGCCGCCGCCCGCACCGAAGATATGCTCCTCGTGCCCGCACTGGGAACAGATATGCGTACTCATGTTCTCGACGATGCCGATGATCTTCACATCCACCTTCTCGAACATCTTGAGTCCCTTGCGCGCATCCATCAGTGCGATGTCCTGCGGGGTGGTGACGATGATCGAACCGGTGACGGGAACGGTCTGTGCGAGTGACAGTTGGATATCGCCAGTGCCGGGTGGCAGATCGACCACCAGATAGTCTAAGTTGTCCCACTTGGTCTGGCGCAGGAGTTGGTCCAACGCTTGCGTCGCCATCGGGCCACGCCAGATCATCGGTGTGTCGGCATCGATCAGGAATCCGATAGACATGACTTGCAAGCCATGGTTAGTCATCGGGTTCATCATCTTTCCGTCTGGAGAATCGGGCTGGCCGCTGATGCCCAACATGGTTGGTTGTGATGGGCCGTAGATATCTGCATCCATGATGCCGACACGCGCGCCTTCCGCAGCCAATGCCAGTGCCAGATTGACCGCCGTAGTGCTCTTGCCCACACCGCCCTTGCCACTGGCGACCGCGATGATGTTCTTTACCCCATCCACCAGTTTCACGCCACGCTGTACCGCATGTGGTACGACCTTGCTGCTCACATTCGCCTTGACGCTAGTCACGCTGGGCAGTGCAGTCTTGAGATGGTTCTCGACCAAAGTCTGTATCTCTGCCCACACACTCTTGGCGGGATAGCCCAGCAGGATGTCCAAGATCACATCGCTGCCACTCACTCCGATGTTCTTCACCGATTTGCCGCTGACGAAATCCTTCTTCGTGTTCGGATCGATCAGATTCTTCAACGCGCTCTGTACATCTGACTCATTCACACTCATCGCTAACCCCACATTGGTTGATCAATCATCATTCTTTGCTCAGCGTTTCGTCTCACGACTGGCGTTGGCCCCTGCCATTCTTTCCAGATAGTCTTGCCACAATTCGGACTGACGACTTCCTAATCCATGCAGATATTCCCACGTATATATTCCGCTGTCATGTCCGTCATCGAAGGTGATCTGTAGTGCATAGCTGCCGGCAGGCGCGACGTCTTTGATACGCACATCCTGCTTACCTACTTGCAACACCTCTTCACCGGGAAAGTGCCCTGTGACATCGGCGGAAGGCGAATATACCCGCAGATACTCATAAGGGAAACCGAACGTCTGCCCATCATTGAAACCAATCTCCAGCAAGCGTGATTCCTGATGCAGCGTGATCCCTGTTGCTTGGAAAGACATCGTCTTCGTATCCCTTCTATGTTCTATAACGGTAGTGCATCTTGGCTGCCAGCACGACCTCTTGGAATGGTAGCTGCTCTAATTCCCCGAACGACTGTTGTGCCGCATCCAACAGTTGTGACACATCATTCACTTCGACCTTCCCATCCACCACATACTGCAAACCGATCAGGCCGCCGCATTGCAATCGCATCTCCTTCGCGTGCGGCAGCGGATCGTCGATGTGCGTCACACCCAATGCAAAAGTGAAGTTGGAACGAAGCAGCTGATACAAGGAGATGCATCGAGACCTATGCAGCGCATCCTGACATAACACGACTTCACGTTCTGCCAGATTGTGCTTCTCTACTTGGGAACAATACACACATTTCGTGAGTACGGTTTTTTCAAATGCACAGGTGCGATCCGACCATGATCCACGCATCGACTTGTATGCGGATTCATCCATCGCAGGGGGTCAGTCATCTCCCAATTCAGGCTGGCGCTCACGCACCTGGTTCAGCAGATCTTCTGCATGTAACTCATTGTCCGCATGGATCATCTTGATGAGCGCCGTCGAACCTTTGGCGGCTTCTTCGGTGCGTAAGGATTTCACCCTGTCGGAAGCAGCACGATAAGTATCGTGCTGCTCGATCTTATCCAACATCTTGATAGGCTGCGTCTTGATTCGATAGATGAAATAGGCCATTGGATATCGTGTCTCTTTTAATTGCGTTTTAGGAAAGTGATGACGTTGGCATTAGGCGCATTCTTGCTGGCGCAGCTGCCCTCGCCCAATCCTGCGAGCTGTTCGGCCTCGTGCAACAGGTTGACGACATCGACGTAATGTTTCTGCTTCACCATCATCAGCGCAGTGAAGCCACCTTCGTTCTTGGCCAGCACGTCCGCACCTGAACGGATCAACAGATCGACGATATCCGTCTCACCATAACCCGCCGCCAACATCAATGGACGCACCGCATAGCCGATGGTCGCCTCAAGGTTCGCGCCCGCTTCGATCAGCACTTGCACGACATCTAGGAAGCCGTGTTTCAACTCTTGGCTGTACACCGCTCGCGCCAAAGGCGTCCAACCGGCCTCATCCAATGCATTGACATCCGCCCCAGCCGACAACAACTGTTGCACCGACTTTGCATCACCGCGATTCACTGCTTCGAATAATGCTGCGCTCATAGCGAATCCTCCTATCGATTACTTCTGTACTGTCTTTTGCAATGCCTCGCGGATCGCTTCAGGTGTCTTCATGATGTTCATGAAGCTGTTCTTACCCATCATGCTGAGATCAGGGAAGTCGATGGCGATACGGAAACGCGCATACAGTGCATAGACCTTGTTGCCAGAGACCAGGACTTCGTAAGGGAGATGCGCGGTGGATTTGACATCACGAAAGTCGATCTCGGACATGACGAAGCGGTCGTCCATATATTTCGTGCCATCGCTGCTCTTCAAACCGACACCGAACACACTCTCTTTTTTTCCGTTCACATCGACACGATAGACCTTGCTCACACCATTCTTGTTGTTCGCGAGTTTGGCTTCCACCGCTTGCACCGCTTCTTCGTAACTTGCGTATTCGGCCAATAAGCTAGGCTCATCGAAATATTCCATGCCGATGGTGTAGTGGTATTTACGTGCTTGCTTCGCTGTCATCCCTTGCGCGCCGAACTCTTCCACCCTACCCAATGCATTACCCAATGCGGTGGACACCGCTGAAAGGTCACCCTTCATGCGATACACGTGTGACATGTAGATGGGGTTGGTATAGCTCACCTGCACCTCTTTTCCCGCCTCAGTAAGAGATACGCGCTGTACTGCGCCGTAGCCGCCGAATTCGCTAGCTGCAGCGTTGCTTTTCAGTTCATCGTTGGTAACGACGATGACATGCGCGCCCGCATAAGGCGCGTATTCACCAGCGATGGTGAACCCGGCACTGGTCAAGGCGGTTTTGACCTGAACGGCCTTTTCAGCGGCCGTGCCTGCGCTCTTGGAAGCTAGAACGAACGGCTTCAATATGACATCAGCCGCAAACGTCGCGCTGGTGACGGACAGCAATGCTACGGACAGCAAGAATTTCTTGATCATCACGCTTCTCCTAGTTGGGTTCAACTAACGACTTCAACAAAGACACGCGATTTAGGCATGCCCAGATTCAAAAAGAACTTCTCAGCCACGACCACGGCTGCCTCAGGCCCTGCCAGATAGACATCGGCCAACCGCATGCTGAGGTCTGCGTCATTCATCTCTTGCAGGTGCTGCAACAACTGAGACTCATGTCTCACGCTGGGCGCACGCAGATCGAAAGCGGTCGTATGCTCGGAATAGTGGAAATTATCCAAAGCGTCACTCCATGACCGCCCCACATTACTTAAGTAGAGTTGCGTAGGGTCAGAGGCGACCCAATGCAGATGGATATCGCTTATCTCAAGCGACATGGCATGCTCGACCAAGCTTTTTATCGGTGCGAATCCGCCATCGAATGCAAGGAAGTACACAGGCCGCTCAGTCTTCTCATGCAAGATGAACTCTCCCATCGGCCCTTCCACATCCACGACCTCACCATTCTGCATTCGCTCGAACACGTAATCCGAGAACAGATTCCCCGCACGTCTCCTCACATGGAAGAGCAGATTTCTATCATCACAAGGACAACTTGCGATGGGCAGTTCGGCAGTGAAGGACTGCCCCACCCTGAGCGTCACGTTCTGTCCAGCAAGGAAACGTAATCGCTGACTACGTGGCGTCTGTAGATGCAACAGCAATATCTCGTCTGTCAGCGCCTCATGTTTTTTGACCGTAGCTGCGATCTGTTGGAACGGGATGTCCTGTACTCCACCCGTGACAGAAGCCTCAAGCGTGAGGTCACTGACGGCGGTGTTGCTGCACATGAGTACGACGCCCTGCTCCTTCTCCGCCTCGGAGAGTGGAAAGTCGTGATGGCGCATCTTCTTCACCGCACCTGACACCACCTTGGCCTTACACAGACCACAGTTCCCACCGCTACATCCATAGTTGAGCGAGATGCCTGCACGCATCGCGGCTTCCAACAATGTGTCTCGCCCCTCCACCAAGAAATCCTGCTGGCTGGGTAGCAAGGTCACCTGTGCTGTCATCACGCTCAAGATGCCATCTTTGATGGCCAAAGGGTTATTGAACCCAGGTTCCATCGCTGCAGCCACTTCCTGTTTGACCCAACATCTAAGATCCTCCATCGTCTTGCGTGACTCGCCTTGGCACTGACCTTCCAACTCGCCGAACTTATCCCATAGCTTCGCTAGCAGAACGTTGAACTGTTTCAACTGCATCTGGCTGTTCGCCAAAGTCGTACTCAAATCGGTGATACGTGCAGCTAGGACTTCGGCATCCGGTAAAACACGTTCGAACACACGTTTACCGAACGCTCTTTCTTTGATATTTGCCACCCGCTTGAATTCTGCCGTGTCTTCCAATTGCGCCGTCGGGTAACACGACAACAACGCTTCGACAGACACCTTGCCGTCGAAGGAGAGCATGTCACCGTTCTGGATCTTTTTTTGTAGCTCGGCGCGACTCGCCCCCACCAATCTTGCCGCACGGTTCAAACTCAATAGGTCACTCATGGTTAATCCCTATCCTTGCGGTGTCGGATGAGACCTAGCCTTGTGGATGGAACCACGCCAGCTTCTCTCTGAGCGTGACCACACCACCAATGATGATGAGTGTGGGCGCTTGAGGTTTCTCACGCTCAGCGATACCGGGCAACGTTGCGAGCGTACCGGTGAACACACGCTGATTCTGGGTAGTGCCTTGTTGCACGATGGCGATAGGTGTGGTGTCGGGAAGACCATGCTCGATGAGCTTTGCGCATAAGGTATCCAGACCATGCAAACCCATATACACAACGACGGTTTGCTTGGGGCGTGCAAGCTGCTCCCAATCCAAATTCATGGTGCCGTCTTTCAGATGTCCAGTGACGAACACACAAGATTGCGCATAGTCACGATGCGTCAGCGGGATACCCGCGTAAGAAGCGACACCGGATGCGGCAGTGATGCCCGGCACCACTTGGAAAGGAATGCCTTCGGCTGCCAGTGTCTCGATCTCTTCACCACCACGTCCAAAGATGAACGGGTCACCGCCTTTGAGGCGCAATACGCGCTTGCCTTCTTTAGCAAGACGTACCAGCAAAAGATTGATCTCCTCCTGTGGCAAAGCATGATCGGCACGTCGTTTGCCAACATAGATACGCTCTGCATCGCGGCGCGTCATATCAACGATGGGCTGCGATACCAACGCGTCGTACACCACCACATCGGCTTTCTGCATCAAACGCAAAGCGCGGAAGGTGAGTAGATCAGGATCACCGGGCCCCGCACCAACCAGATACACCTCGCCGCGCACGATGTTGTCTTCATTCGCCAACATCTGTTGCAGCATGGCTTCGGCACTGCTCTCGTCACCAGTCAGTACTTTCTCAGCGATCACACCATCCAGCGCGTTCTCCCAAAAGATACGGCGCTTGGCTGGGTTGGTGACTTTGGTCTTGACCAATTCGCGGAAGCGTTCCGCAAAAGCTGCAAGACGGCTGTAGTTCTGCGGAATGACCGTCTCCAGTTTGCCGCGCATCATGCGTGTCAGTACAGGTGAGGCACCACCACTAGAGAACGCCACCATCAAAGGTGAGCGGTCCATTATGGCGGGCATGATGAAGCTGCACAGTTCGGGGTCGTCCACCGCATTCACCGGAATATTGCGTGCCTGTGCCAGTTCGGAGACTTGCTTGTTCACAGATCGATCATTCGTGGCAGCGATGACGAGCATCACGCCATCAAGATGCTTTTCTTCGAAGCGTGCGACGACAGCTTCTACGTTGGCTTTAGACTTCAACTCATCATCGATCTGTGGCGCGACCATGCGTACCTTGGCACCAGCTTCCAGCAACACCCCCGCCTTGCGAGTACCAATTGAGCCTCCACCAACCACTAGGCAGAGGCGTCCTTTGACCTTCTGGAATACCGGCAAAAAATCCATTTATTGCACCGCCTTCAAGATCAATGGCACCAAGGCTTCTGGCAGCTTGATCTTGCCAGCCAGTGCGAATTGATGAGCGCTGTCAGACATCTTGTCCCATGTCTTTTTGATGATGACGATCCACTTCGCCTCGTCGTAGTCTGGCTTCTGCGAAGCGAAATGCAGCATGTAATGTTCGATAAAAGTCAGATCGACCACGTCTTCCATCAGCTGTGTCTCTGGATTGGTCTTCAATTCCTTCTTGCCGACGATGGTCTTCACACGTTCGATCATCTCGTCGTCGTAACCCACTTGTTTCATCAGTGCGCCAGCAGTCTCGGCATGGAACTTGTAAAGAGTAGTACGCCACAACATGTAGCCTTTTTTGTCCATCGGGTAGTCGCTGCGCGGACTTTTCCAACGCTGGATATGCTGCGCGCGGCAGGCCAGTTTCACCGCTTCCGATGCATCGGGCGCGAAACGTTCCTGCATATCGGTCATACGTTGTGCATACAGCAGTTCCTTCGGATATTCACGCCCTTCGAACATCTCCTTGTTTGGATCTTGTGCATTGGCTTGGTCAAATGCTGCGATAGCAGCTTGATATAGGCTTGTATTCATCATGCTTTCTCTTTGATTGGGGTTAATGATCGCAGTTTGCAGCGACGCACAAAAGCAACGAAACGGGATGCCCAGTAGCAACTACCGATAGTCCGTAGATGCGTGTAGGAAGCCAGCAGGTTGTGGATGATCAGACCGTCTCGCTCGCCGTCGATGCCGTAGCCGCGCTCCACATGGTAAGCGAAGCGCATGTCGGGAGGAAGGTTCTCTAGGCTCGAATAGTGGAACTCGTGAGCTTTGATCTGGCGTGCGGGCACATCGGGGCGCGGCCACGGATGTTCGCCGTCCTCGCGCAGATGCACATAGCCGCGACCGATGGGTTTGGCATGCATCTTCACATCGCCGGGGATCGCACCGACCATCTCAAAACTACGCCCTTGGTAATCGATGCGTCGCGAGAGATACATCAGTCCACCACATTCGGCATAGGCAGGCATGCCACTCTCGATGGCTTGTTTGATCTCATTGCGCAAGGTCGTGTTGGCTTCCAACTCTATCGCACAAGCCTCAGGAAAACCGCCGCCGATGTACAGCGCATCGACCTCTGGCAAATGCGCATCATTGAGGGTATCGAACGGGACCAACTCAGCGCCTGCCGTCTGCAAAGCATCCAGATAGCCTCCCGTTCAAGTAACACGGGGGCTATAAATACATCAACTCAAAATCTAACAGAAAACCTAACGTATTTTGGCAGGAAGACTTGTAGGCCATACAGCTTACGGCACTGGCGTGCCCGAAGAATTTAGAACTTCCGCAATGGGTACAACAGCAGCCGAAGGTTCAGACAACTGGAACGATAACTTCGGCCGACGAACAGCCATCTACGCA
Organism: Sideroxydans sp.; assembly: GCA_041752675.1. Taxonomy (GTDB): domain Bacteria; phylum Pseudomonadota; class Gammaproteobacteria; order Burkholderiales; family Gallionellaceae; genus Sideroxyarcus. Next base: position 16,050 of record JBGSWB010000218.1, read on the forward strand.
ATTGATTTAGCCCGCGTAAGGCAAGCATCCAAGGGGAATCAGTACGCAGTCAAACCTTGCCCATAGAACGGTGGTCTGCGCCGGTTCAGCCATTCCAGCATGATGAGTTCGTCGTCGGTGTGGTTGGCGACTTGGGCATGTGCCATGGACGGCATGCCGGTGTCGTGATGGATGTAGATGGGGTGGTCGTGGTGTTTAGTAACGATGCGCTCCACGCGCCCGGGTTCCGCATTCGGCTCGACTTCGGCGGTGCCGTAGCAAAGACAGAAATACACTTTTTTCGGATCAGCCTCTATGTAGCATGCCGTGCCGTGAATGCCGATGACAGCAGTCGGTACCGCCAGTCTCTTCTCGCCGTGATCGAACACTGACAGGATGCGGCCGCTGACGACGCGGAAGAATTCCTTGGTCGTATCCTTGCCGAATTGCACCACGCTGTTGCTGCGTTGCAGGAAAGCATCCCGGCCGATGACGTAGATCGCCTCGCCGTTCGCGCCTGTGGTGACTTTATCGCCTGGCAACACTGGTTGCCCTTCGCGCGCCGGTTGTCCATTGATGCGCACATCACCTTTGAGCTTGTGTATGCCCTGCACGGAAGGATAGTTTCCGGCAGCCAGTGCATCGCGGATCAAGCCGGTGATACCCATGCCGGACAGCAGCCCTAAGGCGGTCAGTTGTTGCAACAGACGACGGCGCGATCTATTCATTTCAGTCACTCCCATTTAAGGTACATGTAGCTTGATGGTAGCAGAGTCCGCTTGGAACGAAAGTTATTCAGCCCATCGAAAGGACGAACAAATAGGCCGCTGGCGATTCAGTTGAAACAAAAAAACGGGCTTCCGAAGAAGCCCGTTTTTGATTGTTGCTCACGATCTGCCACTCACTTACCCATTTCCAACATGAGCTGGTTGATACGTTTGACGAAGCCAGCGGGGTCATCCAACTGCCCACCTTCCGCCAACATCGCTTGGTCGAACAGCACTGCCGTCCAATCATCGAAGTGGGCGCTCTCTGCTTGCAGACGTGTCACCACGGGATGGGTCGGATTGATCTCAAGGATGGGCTGTGAGTTCGGTGCTTTTTGCCCTGCCGCTTTCAACAGGCGTGCAAGGTTGCCGCTCATATCGTGCTCGTCTGCCACCAAGCAGGCAGGTGAATCGGTGAGTCGATGCGTGATGCGCACTTCTTTCACTTTGTCGCCCAAGCTCGCTTTGATCCTTTCGGTGAGTGGCTTGAATTCATCAGCCTGTTTCTCTTGCGCTTGCTTCTCAGCTGCGTCTTCCAATGCGCCCAGATCGAGGCCGCCCTTGGCGACCGAGGACAACGATTTGCCTTCGAATTCGAACAGATTGTTCACCATCCATTCATCTACACGGTTAGACAGCAGCAGCACTTCGATGCCCTTCTTACGGAACACTTCGAGGTGCGGACTGTTCTTGGCGGCATTGAAACTGTCTGCTGTGACGTAATAGATCTTCTCTTGACCATCCTTCATACGCGCGATGTAGTCGCGTAGCGAGACGGTCTCCTCTGCATTGTCCGCATGCGTAGAAGCGAAACGGGCAAGTGCTGCGATCTTGTCTTTGTTGGCAGCATCTTCACCGATACCTTCTTTCAGCACTTGGCCGAACTGCCCCCAGAATGTGGCGTACTTCTCTTTGTCGTTGTCAGCCATGTCAGACAACATACCCAGCACCTTGCCGGTACAGCCTTTGCGGATCGTTTCGATGTCTTTCGACTCTTGCAGGATCTCGCGCGACACATTGAGTGGCAGATCGGCAGAATCCACGATGCCGCGCACGAAGCGCAGATAGCTTGGCATCAGTTGCTCGGCATCATCCATGATGAATACGCGACGCACATACAGCTTGATGCCGTGACGTGCCTGACGGTCATACAGATCGAATGGCGCACGTGCGGGGATGTACAGCAGTTGGGTGTATTCCTGACGACCTTCGACACGCGCATGGCTCCACGCCAGCGGATCGCCGTAGTCATGTCCTACGTGCTTATAGAATTCCTTGTACTCTTCCTCCGTGATGTCGTTCTTGCTGCGCGCCCACAAAGCAGATGCCTGATTGACGGTCTCGTCCTCAGCCAGCGTCTCGTATTTGCCGTCCTTCCACTCCTCTTTGTTCATGAGGATAGGTTGCACGATGTGATTGGAGTATTTGCGGATGATCTCGCGCAGTTTGTATCCTGCCAACAAGTCGTCTTGGTCTGCGCGTAGGTGCAGGGTGATCTCGGTGCCGCGTGTCGCTTTCTCCACCATCTCGATAGAGAACTCACCGCCGCCGTCGGATTCCCAACGCACGCCTTGGTCGGACTTCTCACCCGCACGGCGGGTCAGTACGGAAACCTTCTCGGCTACGATGAACGCAGAGTAGAAACCCACACCGAACTGACCGATGAGGTGCGCGTCTTTTTGTTGATCGCCAGAAAGCTTGCTGAAGAAGTCGCGCGTGCCAGATTTGGCGATGGTGCCGAGGTTGGCGATCACTTCGTCGCGACTCATACCGATCCCGCTGTCGCGGATGGTCAGCGTGCGCGCGGCTTTGTCGAAACTGACGCGGATGTCGAGGTCGGATTGGTTCTCGTACAACGCATCGTTATGCAGTGCCTCGAAGCGCAGCTTGTCGCAGGCATCGGATGCGTTGGAGATCAGCTCTCTTAGGAATATCTCGCGGTTGGAATACAGCGAGTGGATCATCAGCTGCAGTAGCTGTTTGACTTCGGTCTGGAAACCTAGGGTTTCGCGGCTTGCGTTGCTATCGGCCATCTTTCTTCTCCTGTTGCATGGTTGTTACAAGGTGCGCAGGAGATTGGGATGGTCAGGCAGGTTTTCAAGGGGGCAATCACCCCCTATAAACTCAATCTATGCTCTTGTCGCGCTCGATCAGCGCATAGGCTGAGTGATTGTGGATAGATTCGAAGTTCTCCGACTCGACCACAAAAGCTTCGATGCGATCATCGGCATTCAGTGCGGCAGCGACGTCACGCACCATGTCTTCAACGAACATAGGATTGTCGTAAGCACGCTCGGTGACGAACTTCTCATCAGGGCGCTTCAGCAAACCATACAACTCGCTAGACGCATGTTCTTCTGCGTAACGCACCAACTCTTCGATCCACACCACACGTTTGGTGCGCACCGACAGAGTGACGTGCGAACGCTGATTGTGCGCGCCACGTTCGGAGATCTCTTTGGAGCAAGGGCACAGGCTGGTCACCGGGATCAGCACTTTCATGGTGAAGCGATATTCGCCCTCGACGATCTCACCGATGAAAGTGACGTCGTAATCGAGCAAGCTCTGCACACCCGATATAGGAGCAGTCTTGTTAACGAAATACGGGAAAGACATCTCGATGTAACCCGATTGCGCTTCCAATTTTTCGGTCATCTCACGCAAGATGCTCTCGAACGATTCGACGGAGATCTCACGACCGTGCTGGTTCAATATCTGCACGAAACGGGACATGTGCGTGCCTTTGAAGTTATGCGGCAGATGCACATACATATTGAATGTAGCGATGGTGTGCTGCACGCCGACACTCTTGTCTTTGACGATGACAGGGTGACGGATGCTCTTGATGCCGACCTTATTGATCGCCAGATGACGGGTATCTGCACTGCTCTGTACGTCTGGGATGACTTCGGTAGGTTTCATGGCTGACTTCCTGAAAGATTTATGAGGCCGGATTGTATTCAATCCCGACTAATATACTCAAGCTATTTTCTTGCCGCCCGAGTTTGGATGGAACGAAGGATGCCCGCAGCATCCAAACCGGCATCCGCAAGTAATTGTTTATGCTCGCCTTGTTCGATGAAATGATCCGGCAGTCCAAGATGCAACGTCGATACCGCAACACCCTGTTTAGCCAGACATTCTGCGACTGCACTACCGGCTCCACCTTGGGTGGTGTTCTCTTCCACCGTCACGATGAGTGTGTGCTCACGCGCCAACTGCGACACCAACTCTTCGTCCAATGGTTTGACGAAACGCATGTTGGCGACCGTTGCGCCTAACTGCTTACCCACCTCCAAGGCCGGTTCCAGCATGGAACCGAAAGCGAGGATGGCGATGTCTTTACCTGCACAGCGCACTTCACCTTTGCCGACAGGGATCGTCTTCAGGTCTTTCTCTGTCGCCACGCCAGAACCTGAACCGCGCGGATAACGCACTGCGGTCGGTGAGTCCATCTTATAGGCGGTACTAAGCATCATGCGACATTCGTTCTCATCGCTTGGCGTCATCACCGTCATGTTGGGGATACAACGTAGGAAGCTCAGATCGAAACTACCAGCGTGCGTCGCCCCATCTGCACCGACCAGTCCACCACGGTCGATGGCAAGCATCACTGGTAGATTCTGGATAGAGATGTCGTGGATGAGTTGGTCATACGCGCGCTGCAAGAAGGTGGAGTAGATCGCCACCACGGGTTTGTAACCCTCGCATGCCATACCTGCCGCGAAGGTGAGCGCATGTTGTTCCGCGATGCCCACATCGAAATAGCGTTGCGGGAACTTCTCGGCGAATTCGGGCATGCCCGAGCCTTCGCACATCGCGGGAGTGATGCCGACCAATTTCTCGTCGGCGGCGGCCATATCGCACAGCCAATCACCGAACACCTGCGTGTAAGTCTGTTGTTTTGTTGGCTTGGGAACGATGCCGCTAGTGCGGTCGAACTTAGATACGCCGTGATAGAGAAGACAGTCTTCTTCCGCCTTGTCGTAGCCCTTACCCTTCTGCGTGACGATGTGCAGGAACTGCGGGCCTTCCAATTTGCGGATGTTGCTCAGTGTGTCGAGCAACACATCGATGTCGTGTCCATCAATGGGGCCGATGTAGTTGAAGCCGAATTCCTCAAACATGGTGCCGGGAATGACCATGCCTTTGAGGTGTTCCTCGGTGCGCTT
>JBGSWB010000219.1:0-5734 GCA_041752675.1 Sideroxydans sp.
AAAGATTCCATCAAGAAGGTACAAGTGATGATCGAACCCATGATGACCGTCATCCTCGGCGCCCTACTCGGCTGGGTGATGCTGTCTGTGCTATCGCCGATTTACGACATCATCGGCAAGGTGCAACTGTAATGTCACACACACTACTATTTCTCAGCGCAGAATCGTTCCAAGCATTCGTTTGGAAAAACTCGCACTTTGCAGTGGCACGTACTTTTTCCAACGACTCCGATGGCCGAGAGCAGTTCTCTGCATTCTTAGATCGCTATCGTTACCCCGCATACATGCTGGTCGATATCATCGAAGAGGATTTTCATTTAGAGACCATCCCTCACTTGATGGGCCCTAGCCGTACCGCACTGCTAGCCCGCAAATTCGAACAGTACTATCGCAGCACGCCATTCCATCAAGCCAAGCTATTGGGACGCCAAGAAGATGGTCGCCGTGATGATGAGTTCTTATTCTCCGCACTGACAAACCCGCAACGCATCACGCCTTGGCTAGAAACTTTGCTGACGAAAAAGATCCCGCTAGCGGGCATCTTCTCTGTTCCCAACATCAGCACCCCGTTGTTGAAAGAGATCGCCTCTGAACACGTGCTTCTGCTCACATGGGAAAAAGGTGCAGGATTACGTCAGACCTATTTCAAGCATAAACAACTGCACTTCTCTCGATTGATCCCGATCAATCAGAACAGCACGTTCAGCCAATCCGTTGCCAGCGAGACCCCTCGCACCCAACAATACTTGAAGAGCCTTTCGCTCCCACCTGCGGGTGAGACGCTTGATGTACATATCATCTGCCATGCGAATGACATGGCTGAGTTGCAATCACATTTGACTGGGGACAGCGATCTTCACTTCAACTATATCGACATCGCCAAATTCGCCAAACGTAACAAATGCAAACACGAATTCACCGATTCAGATGCCACGCCACTCCTGCTGAGCCTGCTGGCGACCAAGCCACCGTCTGCTCACTACGCCAACGCTGATCACACGCACTACTACCTGTTGTGGCAACTACGTCGCATCTTCACGACACTTGCCGTCATGACGTTACTCGCGGGTGCCACATGGAGCAGCCTTTCTTTCTTGCAAGGAAAAGAATTCGTCGGGCAGACTGAGCCCATCAAGATGCAGACGGAACGCATGCAACAGCAGGCTCTCCAAGTGCAGCGTAGCTTTGGCAACACCACGGTACCTGCGGCAGACATGAAGACTGCCGTCGTTCTGGCACGCAACTTGGCCCAATACTCACATCCGCCGCGCGAGATACTGTATGAATTGAGCGCAGTGATGGATAGCTACCCGCGCATCAAACTACAAAAATTAGAGTGGCGCGCCAGTCCCGCCGATGCGGCGCCGTCCCCCTACCCAGCTCAAGTCATCCTCTTTGAGGGCGAGCTGACTGACTTCGGAAGCGACCATCGCAAATCATTGGACTACCTCGCCAGATTCCAACAAGCGCTTAGTCAACACGGCTACACTGTGAGTGCCGAAAGCATGCCGCTGGACATCAGCTCGAAGGGCAGTATCAGTGGTGAGGCGAGTATAAATAATGGCCAACACGCGCAATTCAAATTGAAGATCATCTGGAGGCACTCATGAGCTTCTCAGCTTCAGACGTCGCTCAGATCAAGTGGAGCCTAGGCGCATTCCTTGTGAGCATAGGCATCGCAGCTTGGCTCATCAGCTTCAGTGAAGACTACAAACATGATGCGCAAAAAGAAAGACAATCCGCGCAAGAACAACTTTCCAAAGCTCAAGCCCAACTCGCCACCGCTCAGAACGATTTCGAGAACATGGCGACTTACAAATTAGAGTACGAAGCACTAGAGACACAAAAGGTCATCGGCAACGAACAGCGCCTAGACTGGATCGAAGGATTGGAAAAGATACGCAAACAAGCAGTCGTCCTTGATTTCAAATATTCCATCGGACCACAACAAAGTTACGCGCCTAACCCGCCACTTGATGCTGGCAACTTCGCGCTCAATCTTAGTCCGATGACACTACAGATCGACCTGCTGCATGAAGAACAAATAGATCGCCTCTTCTCGGCCATGACAAGCCAGATGGAAGGCTGGTTCATATTGGATCGCTGCACTTTATCAGCAGGTGGCGCGCAAGCATCTGGGTTGTCATCACTCAAAGCGGATTGTGCAGGCGGTTGGTTCACCATGAAGAACCGGAGTGCACCATGAATGCGGCATTACAACCACGCCTATTCGTGACGCTACTGACACTGGCCGTTATGACCGCACCCATCCATGTCAGTGCTAGCGAACTTGGTCGCCTGTTCTACACGCCACAAGAGCGAGCACAACTCGAAGCACAACAAACAAGCGGCGCAACCCCCGAGGGAGTTAAGCGCAACTTTATAGTGGTCAACGGCGTCATCCAGAAACAAGGCGGCAACCGCATCGTTTGGCTGAATGGGGAAGCGCAGTCAGCAGTGCGCGCAAATAACAATCCTGCCAGCATCGATGTTGCCATACCTGGAAAGTCCAAGCATGTTCAGGTTAAGGTTGGGCAACGGTTGATGTTGGACACATCACCACCGACAGAGTCAGACAACTCCTCTCAATTGCAGAAGTCTGACGACTGATCATGAATCCGAAACTTACATTCAATACAACGCTTAAACATGCTCAGCAAGGTGGTGCGTTTATTGTCATGCTAGTCATCATGGTACTCGGCATTTCAGCTGTCATGATCGGGACACTCAATATAAAAGCCTTGCATATATCAAATGACAACAAAAATGCAATAGTACTTGCCCAGGCAAAAGAAGCATTGATTTCCTACGCTACCACCAGCAGTCTACCCGGTAGCCTACCTTGCCCAGACACGGCAGGAAACGGAGAGGCGGCAACAGCTAGTGACTGCCCACACTACATAGGTTACCTCCCTTGGAAAACACTCGGCCTACCAGAATTACGTGATAGCTCTGGCGCCCCTCTTTGGTACGCACTCTCAAGAAATTTTCGGAAAGATATCGCCAACAACCCCATCAACAGCGACAGCACTGGAACAATTTCGATAACAGGCAGCCAAGCAACAAGCCAAGCCGTTGCCGTCATATTTGCGCCTGGCCCAACGCTTAACGATCAATCACGCTCTAACACTTCCACCGCCCTCTGCACCACCAACGACACCGTAGTGTCTCAAGCGCTGTGCGCAACAAATTATCTAGAAGGGACGAATGCAAATCCCAGCCTACCTGCATCGCCAAATACACAGTATCTGTCAAGCGAAGTAAGCGACACGTTCAATGATCAGATGAACTTCATCACTACGGAAAACATTCTACCCAGTGTTGAAAAACGCATAGCTCGGGAAATCAAGCAATGTCTGGATGACTACGCTGCACAGCCAAGCTTGACCAATCCCGCAGAACGCATCAACAAATACCCTTGGGCTGCGCCTGTTTCACCTGTGGGCTATACAAGCACCTCAAACACAGTTTTTGGCAGAGTGCCGGATGCTCCTACGATTACAACCTCAACTGAAGTTCCAATTGATTCTGGTAATGCATCTAACCCCAAGATTGTTGCTTTATTAAATGCTTTGGATGCATTGGAAGTAGCCGTTAATGCGTGTCTTGACGCAAATAATTCTGCGAATCGCAATGCCTTAGACGACGCAGGAGACACGCTTGAAAAAGCGGCAAAAAAAGTTCGTGATGCGCAACCCACCACCCCCAATATCCCATCTTCCGTCACTACCCCAGCAAAAAATGCCGGAAATGATGCTCAAGACTCAGATCGTTGTAAAAAAATCAACAATGGCACAAGCCATACTGTTCAGAACGATCTCGCTGATGCCAACACAGCGCTAGGCTCTGTAACAGTAACTATTAACAATGCCCCAGAAGATGCCAGCATGCCAACAGAGTGGCCTGCAAGCTGCATCCTCTCTCCGCCCGCTGCGGAATATTGGACATATTGGAAAGAACTGGTGTTCTATCGCGTTGCCAGCGGCTACACCCCGAACAGTGCCCGGAGTTGTGGTGGGTCATGTCTATCCATTTCAGGGAATGGAAATTCTAGCCAAGGCTCTGGCAGTTATCGCGCTGCAGTGATTGTCGCTGGAAAAAATCTTGCCCAAGCTGCAAGAGTACCCACAAATGCGAGTAGCTATCTAGAAGGGGAGAACTCGGCAGTCGCTGCAACCACTACTTTAGAAACTTGGCAGAATGCCGAACGGACGACAAAGCGAATTAACGACATAGTCCTCTGTGTCGATGGTAAGGGTGCTACTCAAAATTCGAAATGTTTCTAACACTATCAACCATGCCAGCAAGTTCATCACGCATCAAGATTGAAGGATTCAGCTTGGTTGAGATGGCTGTCGTGCTCGCGATAGTTGGGTTGTTACTTGCTGGACTATTACCAACGCTATCAGGACAAATGGACATTAAGAAAATCGGAGAAACGCGCGCACAGATGGAGGAAGTTCGTGCGGCGCTGATGGGCTTTGCTGTTGCAAATGGAAGACTGCCCTGCCCTGATACCGACACTCCAAAAGACGGCATCGAAAATTTCTCAGCCACAACTCCCGTCACTAATGATAATCCGCAAACAGGGCAAAGCAAGAAGACTATCGGTTGTGATGCAACTGAAGGTGGCCTGCCTTTCAATCAGCTTGGTATTCCGCAGATCGACCCATACAACAATCCATTTATCTATCACGTAAGAATATTATTTGCCGAAAAGAACGAGGTATACAGCGCTCTCAATGCAACTGGAACGCTGCTCACCACGACCTATTTCGGAATGGCAGACACCGGGAATCTGCGTATTTGCAACACTCAAGCTTGTGCGAGCCCTAGATTAACGGACACCGCCGCAGCTGTGATTGTTTCTATGGGGAAAAGCGGACTCACAACGAATTCACCAGATGAAGCTGCTAACACTGATGGCAACGACGATTTCGTCGGAAAAGATTTCTCCTCGGACTTTGACGATATGGTCATTTGGATATCCCCAAACAGCCTAATCAATCGCCTCGTAACCGCAGGAAAACTCCCCTAAACCCTGCGCCAGCTCGTTCCCTGCGCCGTATCTTCCAGCACGATACCAGCCTCCAATAATTCTTTGCGGATACGGTCTGCCTCGGCGAAGTTCTTGGCTTTCTTGGCGGCGATTCGTGCTTCGATCTGAGCATTGATCGCTGCATCATCCAATCCACCTTCATTAGTCTCGCCTTGCAAGAATGCTTGTGTATCTCTCTGCAACAATCCAAGCACTCCCGCCAACGCTTTAAGTTGAGCTACAGCTTCTGATGATTTGCCGCGATTCACCTCATTGGCCAAATCGAACAACACAGCCACCGCCTCAGGGGTATTGAAATCATCATCCATCGCCGCCTTGAAGCGTTGCGCGTAAGGCTCATTCCAATCCACAGCTTCAACTTCGGCGGATGCGCCTTTCAATGCCGTGTAGAGCCGAGTCAGCGCGCCCTTGGCATCATCCAGATGCTGATCGGAGTAATTCAACGGGCTGCGGTAGTGCGCACGCAAAATGAAGAAGCGCACGACTTCAGCATCATATTTATTGAGCACTTCGCGGATGGTGAAAAAGTTGCCCAGGCTCTTGGACATCTTCTCGTTGTCCACGCGCACGAAGCCGTTGTGCATCCAGTAGTTCACGTACTGGCATTGGTGTGCACCTTCACTTTGCGCGATCTCGTTCTCGTGATGTGGGAACTGCAAGTCTGCACCGCCACCG
>JBGSWB010000220.1:0-3622 GCA_041752675.1 Sideroxydans sp.
CGGCCTCTTTCAATAAGAAGGACGCTAGCATCGGCACAAACGTCAGCGACAACAGTAAAGAACCAGCCAAGGCGAAAACGATGGTCAGTGCGACGGGGATGAAAAGCTTGCCTTCCAACCCTTGCAAAGTCATCAAAGGCAGGAACACGATGATGATGATGGCGACACCCGCTGCGACAGGAGTGATGACCTCTTTCACGGCACGATAGATGACGTGCAGGTGAGGGATGTGCTCACGCTTATTGGCGAGGTGATTGATGATGTTCTCCACCACCACCACCGCCGCATCGACCAACATACCGATGGCGATAGCTAGTCCGCCCAGCGACATCAGGTTCGCTGACATGCCGAATTCCTGCATCAAGATGAATGTGATGAGTACGGCGAGAGGTAAGGTCAATGCAACGACCAGCGCCGCACGTAGATTTCCAAGAAAGAGAACCAGTAGCACCACGACGATGAGGATGGCTTCGGCAAGTGACTTGGTGACGGTTCCGACCGCACGTTCGACCAAGCTACCTCGGTCGTAGAACACTTTGGTGGTCACGCCTTTGGGGAGTGTCGGGGCCAGTTCGGCCAGTTTTGCGCGAACGCCATCCACCACTTTTTGCGCATTCGCTCCGCGCAGTCCAAGCACTAGGCCTTCGACCGCCTCGCCTTTGCCATCTTTCGTGACTACGCCATACCGTGTGAGTGCACCTATGCGAACTTCAGCCACATCGCTGACACGAGTCGGGTTGCCTTGTGTCGTCGAGATGACGATGTCGCGCACGTCTTGTAAGGTCTTGATGCTTCCTTCAGCCCTTACTAGCAAGGCTTCGTCACCGTCGCTGATACGGCCTGCGCCATCATTGCGGTTGTTTGATTGAATGGCTTCTTGCAGTGCTGCAAATGAGATTCCGTGCGAAGCGAGCGCATTGTGGTCTGGCACTATCTCAAAGCTTCGCGCCATGCCGCCCAATGAATTCACATCAGCCACTCCAGGCAATGTGCGCAAGGCGGGGCGTATCGTCCAATCCAAGATGGTGCGGCGTTGTTCTAACGATATGCCTTCACCTTCGACGGTGAACATGAACATCTCACCTAATGGTGTAGTGATCGGTGCAAGACCGCCGGAAACGTCAGAGGGCAAATCACGGATAGCATTGTTCAGTCGTTCAGCGACTTGTTGGCGCGCCCAATAGATATCAGTACCATCAGTAAAGTCGATGGTGATGTCGGCGATGGCATACTTTGAGATCGAGCGCAGTACGCGTTGATTGGGGATGCCAAGCATCTCCAATTCGATAGGCGCGACGATGCGCGCTTCTACTTCCTCGGGGGTCATCCCGGGGGCTTTCATGATCATCTTGACTTGAGTGGTCGAGACGTCCGGAAATGCATCGATAGGAAGGTCATGGAAAGCGCTGAAGCCTGCTCCAACGACTAATAGTGTGAGCGCGCCGGACAGTAAGCGCTGCGTCAGCGAGAATTCAACCAATTTAGACAGCATCACTCGCCCCCGCCAATGCCCATCGCGGAGGATTTCAGCGCTGAGATGCCTTGAACGGCGATCTGTTCGTCACCCTTGAGTGCAGCGCTGATCACGCTGGTTTGAGCGCTTTCACTCAGAACCGTGACCGTTTCGGTGCGGAAGCCGGTCGAGGTTTTGATGAACACCAGTGTTTTATTGTCCAGTCGCGAGATAGCGCCATTGGGGATATTCCATTGAGCGGCAGTCCCATTCTGCATGGAGAGCGTTGCCTCAACGAATTGGCCTGGGCGTAGATTGGAAACTCCATCATGGATAAGGGCACGCACCAATATCGTTTGGTTCCCGCCGCTCAAGCTACGCCCTACTGCGGTTAGTTTGCCCCTAGCATCAAAGGCCGGAATCACTACCGTCGCCCCTACCTTCAGGTTGCGCGCGCTCGAAAGTGGTACCTGTATCTCTAGAGCAAGAGGCTCTAGTTTTGCCACTTTAAAAAGAGGGGTCGCCGCATCCAAACGCTGTCCCGAGCTGGCTGTTTTTTCGAGAATCACACCGCTGATCGGCGATGTGATAGATAGTACGCTGCTCAGATTGTTGTTGGTCTGTAGGTGTTCGATGGCACTCTCAGACATGCCAGATAGCTTGAGTGCTTGCTTGCGCTCTGACATGGCTGCATTAGCCTCGCGCTGCTGACTCTGAGTCGCGCGCAGGCGGCTCTCTGAAATGATCCCATCTTTCCATAACTGCTCATCGCGCAAGAGATTCTCTTTTGCGAGTTGCGACTGCGTGTACGCTTGCAACAAGCCACGTTGAGCTTCAGCGAGAGCGGGGCTTTGTAATGTTGCAAGTACCTGTCCTTTTGTCACTGAATCGCCCACGCCCACTAAAGTCTGTTCGACCATCGCTGCTAATGGCGTGCTCACAGTGAATAATTGGTTGCTTGGGATGACGACTTGGGCGGGCATTCCTGAGAGCTCACCTTGTTGTTTCGGGGGGAGTGGTGCGGTCAAGATGCCTAATTTATTTATCTGGGCTTCTGATAGCGCGAGATCTTGAGCTGATGCGTATTGAGTTAGTTGAAATATTGCTAATGCAAATATGCAAATTCTTTTCATTACGTTGGATCCCCGAGGTGCGTTCTCAATATTGCTCTATTTTTAGAGGCGTGATTCTAATTTAACTGCTGATTACATGTCGCATCATGCATAGATGTTGCGAAGCCCCGCAATTACAGAGACCTGCAAGGTAGGCTAATAATTGGCTATTTAGTTCCCGTTAACCGATAAGAAGGTGTGAAGGCTTTCGCATATGCATAATATTTTCAATAAGCGCTTGACCGAGTGGTGCTACGTCCATACAATGCCGCCCCTCAGACGCGGGGTGGAGCAGTCTGGCAGCTCGTCGGGCTCATAACCCGAAGGTCGTAGGTTCAAATCCTGCCCCCGCAACCAGATAAAAATGGTGTGAAAAAATAAAGTTGACGAAAATCGTTTGCTCTATATAATGCGCACCTCTTCGACGCCGAGGCGCTGAAGAAGCGGTAAAAAGTTCTTTAAAAATATATAAAAAACAATCGATTAGTGTGGGTGATTGTGTTGAGGCAGACGAGTAACGCTTAGGCGGATACAAGTCGACTCAAGACATAAAAGTAGTAGCTCACACTAAACGAAAATACATTAAGTAAATTCGCTTTGAGTGAGATCAGTCTGGGTGTTAAAACTTGGACTTAAAATTGCTAGAAGATTGAACTGAAGAGTTTGATCCTGGCTCAGATTGAACGCTGGCGGCATGCTTTACACATGCAAGTCGAACGGCAGCATAGGTGCTTGCACCTGATGGCGAGTGGCGAACGGGTGAGTAATGTATCGGAACATATCCGCAAGTGGGGGATAACGTAGCGAAAGTTACGCTAATACCGCATATTCCCTGAGGGGGAAAGGAGGGGATCCGCAAGGACCTTTCGCTTACGGAGTGGCCGATATCAGATTAGCTAGTTGGTGAGGTAAAGGCTCACCAAGGCGACGATCTGTAGCGGGTCTGAGAGGATGATCCGCCACACTGGAACTGAGACACGGTCCAGACTCCTACGGGAGGCAGCAGTGGGGAATTTTGGACAATGGGGGCAACCCTGATCCAGCCATGCCGCGTGAG
>JBGSWB010000221.1:0-4108 GCA_041752675.1 Sideroxydans sp.
TTGTCTTCGATGGTGATCATTTGCTTACCTCTGTGTTAGTTGGGGCTAGGCGCAAGCTTAACATGCCGCTGGCGATGACGAGTGCGATACCCAGCCACGCACTGACGCTCAATGACTCGTTCCAGAATATCAATCCGAACAGGGCAGAAAACACCACCGTGCTGTACGCCAAGCTGCCGACGACCAGCGTCTGTCCAGTACGGTAGGCACGTGTCATGAAGAGTTGGGCAAAGGTGGCGGATGCACCGATAGCGATGAGCAAGGGCAGGTCGTTGAAGGTGAGTGAATGGATGGTGTCGGTGAACATCCATGCGCCGCTGATGAGGGTGGCGCTCAGGTTGAAATAGAACACCACGCGGATGCCTGACTCGCCCACTACCCCTAGTTGCCTCACGTTGAGCAGTGCCACACCCGCTAGCACGCCAGAAACGAGTCCGAGCAAGCCGGGGAAGAGTTGGTCTTGTTCCAGTGTCGGATGTAGCAACAGGATGATGCCTGCGAAACCCACCGCCAATGCGGTCGTTAATGGCGCATGGAACTTGTCTTTCAATACCAGTACGGTGAAGACGGATAGGAACAAAGACGAGGTGTAGTTGAGCGTGATGGCTGTCGCCAAGGGCAATACGCTGATGCAATAGAAGAACAGCAACATGGCGATAGTGCCAGACAAGCCGCGCCAGATATGGCCGCGCCAATGCGGAGTGGCGAACGAGAGTTTGGAGCGATGCAACATCGCGTACACGATGATGAGTCCGAAGAAGGAGCGGTAGAAGACCAGCTCGCTACTGGTGAAGTCTGCGCCGCCGAGTTTGACCAGCGAGCCCATGCAGGCGAAGAGCAGACCTGCGACGAGCATCCATAACGAACCCATACTAGTTTGTCTTTCCCGCGAAAGCGGGAATCCAGTTATTTAAATGATTTCTCGCGCAGCGAGGGAAAAATCTTAAAGGCATTTTTGATAGAGGCGCTGGATTCCCGCTTTCGCGGGAATGACGGTTAGAGATGCGGCGCGAGATTGCGCTTCAGATACTCATGGAAGTGCAACATGCCGTCTTCGGTCGGTGACTGGTAAGGTCCAGCCTCTTCGATGCCGCGCTGATAGAGCGACTTGCGACCTTGGTGCATGCGGTGGCAGATGATGTCGTCTTCCACAGCCGTCTCGTTATAAGCCTTCTGTTCGGCTTCAACGAAATCACGTTCGAACATCGCGATCTCTTCCAAGTAGTAGAACTCGACCACGTTGGTGCAGGCTTCCGTGCCACGTGGGATGAGTGTGCTGATGACCAATGTGCCGGGATACCACTCGACCGTGATGTTGGGATAGTAGGTGAGCCAGATCGCGCCGTACTTGGGCAGTTTGTCGCCGTAGTAGCGCAACACCTGTTCCTGCCATTTGCCATAGACCGGACTGCCGACCTTGCGCAATGCGTTGCTGATGCCTACGGTCTGTACGCTGTACTGTTCGCCGAACTGCCACTTGAGGTCGTCGCAATCCACGAAGTTACCTAGTCCGGGGTGAAACGGTACGACGTGGTAGTCCTCCAGATACACCTCGATGAAGGTCTTCCAGTTGAAGGCATATTCATCCACTTGGATGCGATCCAGCATATAGCCGGAGAAATCCAAGTCTTTCATCACGCCCATATTCGCAAGGTCTTTTGCGATGTCGCGCTTGCCCGAGAACAGCAGACCGTTCCAGTTCTGTAGCGGGGATTTGTTCAGGTGCAGGCAAGGGTTCTGCGGGAAGTGCGGTGCACCCATCAACTCGCCATCGTTCTTGTAAGTCCAGCGATGGAGCGGGCAAACGATGGTCTTGGCGTTGCCGCGCCCTTCCAGCATCGTGGCTTGGCGGTGGCGGCAGATATTGGAAAGTAGTTCCACGCCGTTCGGGTTGCGCACCAACATCTGCGCATTGCCGTCCAGCACGTGATAGTCGCCAAGGTTGGGCACCATCAGCTCATGTCCGACGTAGTTCGGACCATTCTCGAAAAGCACGCGGCGCTCTGTCTCCAATACTTTTGGATCGAAGTACCAGCTCATCGGTGGTTGCGCGATGACGGGATTGAACTGCTGAGTCTTGGCTATTTCGGACATACCCACGGTACCTCTGTGAATACGGTTTTAAGGGGCAGCGATTGTCCCCGAATTCAGAGGGTGGGGCAACAATAATTGGCTCAAGCATTAGGGCTTGGGTAAAATGGCTACCTTTCGCAAGCAGGGCATTTTTCATGGCCGTTAAAGCACAAAAAACAGTTAGTTTCGAAGCGGCAATGACTGAATTGGATCAACTCGTCGCAGACATGGAAGGTGGGAAGCTGTCTTTGGAGGATTCCTTGGCGGCCTATAAACGCGGCGCAGAGTTGTTGTCCTTCTGCCGTGGCAAGCTGGACGATGCTCAACAACAAGTGCGTGTGTTGGAAGACGGTGTGCTGAAAGATTTCTCCGCAGGTAACGAAGCGTGATAGCTAAAGAATTCTCCATTTGGGTCGCTCACCAGCAATCTCGATTCGAAGACGTGTTGCGCAACCTGTTGCCATCTGCAGACGTCGTGCCACAACGTTTGCACGCTGCCATGCGCTATAGCGTGTTGGATGGTGGCAAGCGAGTGCGTCCGTTATTGGCTTTTGCGGCAGGTGAGTTGGCCGGTGCAGACGTGGCGCGCGTGAACTACGCTGCCGCCGCCGTCGAACTCATCCACGCCTACTCATTGGTACACGACGACATGCCATGCATGGACGACGACGTGTTGCGTCGTGGCAAACCGACTTGCCATGTGGAATATGACGAAGCCACCGCGCTGCTGGTGGGTGATGCGCTACAAAGTCTGGCTTTCCAATTCTTGTCTGAGCAACGTTTGAGTGATGAGCCAAGCAAACAATTGCAGATGGTGAAGCTGCTGGCGGTCGCTTCCGGTTCGCGCGGTATGGCGGGTGGTCAAGCCATCGACTTGGCCAGTGTGGGTAAACAACTGACGTTGCCAGAGTTGGAGCAGATGCATATCCACAAGACCGGCGCGCTGATACGCGCGGCTATTCTGCTGGGCGCTCATTGTGGCAACGGACTGAATGATGCGCAGCTCGATAAGTTGGATCGCTTCGGCAAGCTCATCGGCTTGGCCTTCCAAGTGGTGGATGATGTGCTGGATTGCGAGGCGGATACCGCGACACTAGGTAAGACAGCAGGCAAGGATGCCGACAACGACAAGCCGACCTATGTGAGCTTGTTAGGTTTGCAAGAGGCAAAAGCGATGGCGCAACGTCTGCACAGCGAGGCGTTGGCAGCATTGAGCGAATTCGGCGAATCAGCAAAACGTCTGCGCGAGCTGGCCGACTTCATCGTGTTAAGAAAGTTCTGATGTACACACTACTCGATACCATCAAATCGCCTGAAGATCTGCGTAAGTTGAATCGTGAACAGTTGCCACAACTCGCTGCCGAGTTGCGCGAGTTCTTGGTCGAGTCGGTGAGCAAGACCGGTGGCCACTTGTCGTCCAATCTTGGCACGGTCGAGTTGACCATAGCGCTACATACCATCTTCAATACGCCGCAAGACAAGTTGGTGTGGGATGTGGGGCACCAGACTTACGTGCACAAGATATTGACGGGGCGTCGTGCAGCGATGAGCACGCTACGCATGAAGGGCGGAATCGCGGGATTCCCTAAACGCGAAGAGAGTCCTTACGATACTTTCGGCACAGGGCATTCGAGCACATCCATTTCGGCAGCGCTGGGTATGGCCGCTGCGGCTAAGTTGCGCGGCTCGGATGAGCGTGCGGTCGCCATCATCGGCGATGGCGCGATGACGGGTGGTATGGCGTTTGAAGCCTTGAACAATGCGGGGGCGATGAATACCAACGTCCTTGTCATCTTGAACGACAACGATATGTCCATCTCACGTCCGGTCGGCGCGCTTAACAATTATCTGGCGAAGCTGATGTCGGGTCGTTTTTATGCTGCCGTGCGTAGCCGTAGCGAGAAGATGCTCAAGGGTATGCCTCCTGTTCTGGAGTTCGCCAAGCGCACCG
The DNA here is from genome assembly GCA_041752675.1 of Sideroxydans sp. GTDB lineage: Bacteria > Pseudomonadota > Gammaproteobacteria > Burkholderiales > Gallionellaceae > Sideroxyarcus. Next base: position 4,025 of record JBGSWB010000221.1, read on the forward strand.
AGGAACACCTCAAAGGCATGGTCATTCCCGGCACCATGTTTGAGGAATTCGGCTTCAACTACATCGGTCCTATCGACGGACACG
>JBGSWB010000222.1:0-3949 GCA_041752675.1 Sideroxydans sp.
TGTTTTTTTTATTTGCTGGTTTCCGGCCTGCGCCGGAATGACGGCTTAGCCCTTCTCGAACCTCATCACCCCCGCTTTGCAATCCACCTTGATGGTGTCTTTCGCAGCGAACTGTCCTTCGAGGATGTGCTTGGCCAGTGGGTTCTCCAACTGCGCCTGTATCGCACGCTTCAGCGGACGTGCACCATACACCGGATCGAAGCCTGCGTTGGCGATCTCTGCGAGTGCGGCTTCGCTCACGTCCAACTTCATCTCCATCGCAGCCAGACGTTTTTCCAGATACTGCAACTGGATACGCGCGATGCTCTTGATGTTCTTCTCGTCTAGCGCGTGGAACACCACCACCTCGTCGATACGGTTGATGAACTCGGGACGGAAGTAGCTCTTCACCTCGCCCATCACAGCCAACTTGATGACTTGGTAATCGTCACCTTGCATCTGCTGAATCATCTGCGAACCCAAGTTGGAGGTCATCACGATGACGGTATTTTTAAAGTCGACGGTGCGACCTTGGCCGTCGGTCATGCGACCATCGTCCAACGCTTGCAGCAACACGTTGAATACGTCGGGGTGCGCCTTTTCCACCTCATCCAACAGGATGACGCTGTACGGTTTGCGACGCACGGCCTCGGTCAAGCCGCCACCTTCTTCGTAACCCACATAGCCAGGAGGTGCGCCGATCAGCCGTGCGACAGAATGTTTCTCCATGTACTCGCTCATGTCGATGCGGATGAGATGGTCTTCCGAATCGAACATGAAACCGGCCAGCGCTTTACACAGCTCGGTCTTGCCCACACCCGTAGGGCCGAGGAACAGGAACGAACCATACGGACGATTCGGATCGGACAAGCCAGAACGTGAACGGCGGATGGCATCGGACACTAGACGCACTGCTTCGTCTTGCCCCACCACGCGCTCGTGCAATTTCTCTTCCATCTTGAGCAACTTGTCGCGTTCGCCCGTCATCATCTTGCTCACGGGGATACCCGTCGCACGGCTCACCACCTCGGCGATCTCTTCCGCACCGACTTGGGTACGCAGCAATTTGTTCTTGGTGCCTGAACCTTCAGCTTCGTGTTGGGCGGCTTCTTTCATCTTGGCTTCGAGTTGCGGCAGCTTGCCATATTGCAGCTCGGCGACCTTCTCCAGTTTTCCTTCGCGTTGTAGACGCACGATCTCGGCGCGCATGGCTTCGATCTCTTCTTTCACGGTGGCCGCACCTTGGGCGGCGCCCTTCTCTGCTTTCCACACTTCTTCGAGGTCGGCATATTCGCGTTCGAGTTTTTTGATCTCGACTTCGATCAATGCGAAACGTTTCTTGGAAGCTTCGTCCTTCTCTTTCTTAACGGCTTCGCGCTCGATCTTCAACTGGATCAAGCGGCGTTCTAGCTTATCCATCACCTCCGGTTTAGAGTCGATCTCCATCTTCATGCGTGATGCGGCCTCGTCGATGAGGTCGATGGCTTTGTCGGGCAGGAAGCGGTCGGTGATGTAGCGATGCGACAACTCCGCCGCCGCGACGATGGCGGGGTCAGTGATCTCGACACCGTGGTGAACTTCGTATTTCTCTTTCAAGCCACGCAGGATGGCGATGGTGGATTCCACGCTCGGCTCATCCACCAACACTTTTTGGAAGCGACGTTCCAGTGCGGCATCCTTCTCGATGTATTTTCGATATTCGTCCAACGTGGTCGCGCCGACGCAATGTAGCTCGCCGCGCGCAAGCGCAGGCTTGAGCATGTTGCCCGCATCCATCGCACCATCCGCTTTACCTGCGCCCACCATGGTGTGCAGCTCGTCGATGAAGACGATGTTGTTGCCTTCGTCTTGGGCCAATTCTTTCAGCACGGCTTTCAGACGCTCTTCGAACTCGCCGCGATATTTCGCCCCCGCCACCAGTGCGGCCATGTCCAGCGACAACACCTTCTTGCCTCTGAGCGAATCGGGCACTTCGCCGTTAATAATCCGTTGAGCTAAACCTTCGACGATGGCGGTCTTACCCACGCCGGGTTCGCCGATGAGCACGGGGTTGTTCTTGGTGCGGCGTTGCAACACTTGGATGGCGCGGCGGATCTCGTCGTCACGACCGATGACGGGATCGAGCTTACCCAGACGGGCACGCTCGGTCAGATCGACACAGTATTTCTTGAGCGACTCGCGCTGACCTTCCGCCTCTTGCGAACCCACCGACTCGCCACCCCGTACGGCAGCGATGGCGGTTTCCAGCGGAGCACGCGATACGCCATGCGTCTTCAGCAAACGGCCTGTCTCGCCCTTGTCGTTGGTGAGCGCCAGCAAGAACATCTCAGAGGCGATGAACTGATCACCGCGCTTCTGCGCTTCTTTGTCGGTGAGGTTGAGTAGATTGGTAAGGTCACGTCCGACCTGAACTTCGCCGCTATGACCTTCTACTTTGGACAATCGTGAGACGGCATCGGTCAGCGCGGTCTTCAGCGCATTGGTGTTGCCGCCCGCACGCGCCAGCAGCGAGCCTGCCCCGCTGTCGGCATCATTGAGCAGAGCCAGCAGCAGGTGCTGTGGCTCGATGAATTGGTTGTCCGCACCAACGGCCAGCCCTTGGGCATCGGACAGCGCTTGTTGCAGCTTGGTGGTGAATTTGTCGAAACGCATGATTGACTCCTAGTAGGAATATCTAACTGAACCGTAGGTGGGGTATGCTCTAAACAATTTCAACCCCATTGTCATTCCCGCGAAAGCGGGAATCCAGTTGATTAAAAATACTTGCGTAGCAAGACAATACCTCAAGGCATTTTTAAAAAACCCGCTGGATTCCCGCTTTCGCGGGAATGACGGCTTATTCTGGCTTCCCTTATACTGCCAACCTAAACTTAGGGAATGTTCGATGCCACACACTAGCCTTGCCCACCAGATCCGTTCCGACGTCCTCAATGCGCTTGCTGAGGATATCGGCACGGGTGACCTCACCGCTCAACTGATCGCCGAACACACCCAAGCTCACGCCACGATCATCACGCGTGAAGACATGGTGCTGTGCGGTACGCTGTGGCTGGAGGAGTGTTTCATGCAGCTCGACCCCGATTGCAAGATCGAGTGGAAATATAAAGAAGGCGATGCCGTCGAAGCCAAGCAGACACTTTGCGAGATACATGGCGATGCGCGTGCGCTGTTGACGGCAGAACGCCCCGCACTGAACTTCTTACAGACGCTCTCGGCAGTCTCCACCCAGACACGCCGCTATGTGAACGAGGTGAGCGGCACGCAAGCCAAGGTGCTGGATACGCGCAAGACCATGCCCGGGATGCGCATCGCGCAGAAACATGCGGTGAAAGTGGGTGGCGGACATAACCAACGCATCGGATTGTTCGATGGTGTGCTCATCAAAGAGAACCACATCGCGGCGGCAGGCGGCATAGGTAAGGTGATGGAGCATGCCTTCCAGATCACACCGCCCAACGTACCGATCCAGGTCGAGGTGGAATCGCTGGCAGAGTTGGATGAGGCATTGCTCGCAGGTGCCAGACTCATCCTGCTGGACAACTTCTCCCTCGAAGACATGCGCACTGCGGTGACGCACGCCGCCAAGCGCGCAGAGTTGGAAGCGTCAGGCGGCATCACCTTGGACAACATCCGCCTCGTGGCTGAGACAGGCGTGGATCGCATCTCCATCGGCGCGCTCACCAAGGATGTGAAAGCCATCGATCTGTCGATGCGTTTGCAACTCTCTTGAAATCTCATAGAATGACCATATATTAGAGTTCTCTAATTTTATGGAGTCATCATGAGCAACCCCCTATCCAACTTTCCCCCGCAAGCGGGAGAAAGGGCAAACGAATCGCTACGCGAGATTCACTTTAACCATATCGTTTGCCCCCACTGCGATGCGGTCAACCGTGTGCCAGAAGACAAACTGGGAGCTGCCCCGACTTGCGGCAAATGCAAACAAGCACTGTTCACCGCGCACCCCGTC
>JBGSWB010000223.1:0-11177 GCA_041752675.1 Sideroxydans sp.
GCGCACCATCGGTCGGATCATCAGGTGCAAGATCGGTCAGCCAGTAACGTAATGCGTAACGCGCATAGCCCTTGTTATCCATGTCCATCAGCACACAATTCGGCTGCGGGTTCTTGGCCACGTTGGCGATGTCGGTGTTCAGGATGGTGGTCTCGACCACGCTGATGACGCGCGAAGGAGAGGTGTCCAACCCGACGTTGAACCATACCCAGCGTCGCCATTGCACTGGCTCATCGGCTCGCCTACCCAACACAAGGAACTTATTCTTCATCAACTGACTATTGGGGAACACCACCGTCTCCCAATTGCGCGTCTCAACCAAGGTCGAGCGCCAGCGGATATCCACCACCTTGCCCGAGATGTCATCCACCTTGATCCAATCACCCACTTCGACCGAGTTATCGAGTTGCAGAGCAAGCCCCCCCAAGATATTGCCTAGGGTGTCCTGCATGGCAAAAGCTATAACAGCGGTGATGACAGCGGATGTCGCCAAGATACTGCTTAGGTCAAGGCCGGCGTAACGCAGACGCACCATGAACCAAGCCACATAAGCGACGATCACGAATAAGTCTTCGGTGATACGGGGGGGGGTGAGCTTGACCGCTGGTAAGATGAGGCGGAACACGAACTGCCCCAACAGGCGGATGATTGCGATACCTGCACCAATGATAAAGACCTCATGCAGGATATCCCCCGCACGCATGAATTCCATCGCATGCAAGATACCGCTGATGAGGAGGCCGAACAGGCAAGCGAAGTAGAAACCCAAGGTGTTAAACAGACTGATACGATCTTCCGTGCGAAAGTAGAACAATAACGTAGAGACACACAACATCATCACCAACAAACTGAAAGACTCTTGCCCCCAGAAGAAGTTCGTCGCATTGTTCCAAAAATCCATCACTTCCACCCCGTCATTTTTTTATGATTCTACACAACAAGCAGAAACACCACCAACGACTGCACTTAACTAGTGCCCAGATCAATTGGCTAACCAGATAAGTTTGTGCACATGGACGGCGTATTAATCTTGAAAATCTCCACGCGATTGAATAATAACGATTGTTTAAGCGCTTGCACGATGCCAAAAAAATAATTGCAAATATCTCTTATACGGCATATTGACAAAGCGCAATTACTCACAATGCCAACAAATATGTGGCTTTCATGGCTATATAGATTGCAATAACATGACAACTTACAGCATCTACATGTTTCTATTGATATTTATTTCGGCATATTTATTGAGCAGAAATGCAAGAAGCCACTGGCATCGGGCTTGAAACATTCACCAACCTGTTTCATCCACAAAGTTATCCACAGCTTTTGTGAGTAAGGAAAATTTTTGCTTATGGGGCGGCAAGTTAGCGATTTTGAACGCTCTTGCCTTGCCCTAAGAGGGGGTAACAAGATACAGTTCGCGCCTCAGATTTTCTGCATATTTTTGGAGACGTTGCGTGTTCACTCTCATCGAAGCGGCCGGCTGGCCCATCTGGTTACTCATCATCGCCTCTCTCATCGCCGTCACCCTCATCGTCGAACGTGCGATCTATCTTCGTAGCAAGAACATCATCCCCCCAAAGTTACTGGATGAAGTCGTCAATGAACTCAAGACCAAGGGCGTGAGTACTGCGATGCTGACCAAACTGAGTGCTGGCTCTCCACTAGGCAAGGTGTTCGCGGCAGGTTTGAAGAACATCAAGAGCCAACCACAGGTGATGAAAGAATCTATCGAAGAAGCAGGCCGTGCCGCGACTCACGATATGGAACGCTTCTTGACCACCCTCGGCACCATCGCATCTATCAGCCCGCTGCTCGGCCTGTTCGGCACCGTGGTCGGCATGATCGAGATCTTCGGCGCGCAGAACGCAGGCGGTGCTGCCCCTGCCGAACTGGCACACGGTATCTCTGTCGCGCTTTACAACACCGCCTTCGGCCTCATCGTCGCCGTACCCAGCATGATCGCCTATCGCCACTTCCGCGCTTCTGTAGACAGTTTCACCATCGAGATGGAGCAACAAGCGATCAAGTTGGTGGAGGTCGTACACGGAGAGCGTAAGTAAATGAACTTCCGTCGCGGACGCAGTCGTGAAGAACCGGAGATCAACCTGATCCCCATGATCGACGTGTTGTTGGTCGTACTCATCTTCTTGATGGTCACCACCAGCTACGGTAAGTTCTCCGAGTTGCAGATCAATCTGCCGCAAGCCTCTGGTGAAGATAGCAAGGTGCCTGTCAGCAAACCCATCAATGTGGCGGTGGATGCCTCTGAACACTTCGCCATCAACGGTACACGCGCCTCCTTTAAAGACGTGAACGATTTCGCGTTGGCTTTGAAGAAGGCAGCAGGCGACCAGACCGACCCGACCATCGTCATCAGTGCCGATGCAAAAGCACTGCATCAGTCGGTGATCAATGTCATGGAATCTGCCCGTGTCGCCGGTTTCGGTCGCATCACTTTCACCACACAGAGCCAGACAAAGTAATTCCTCGACATGGAGCGGCTGCAACATCATTGGTACCGCCTCTCTCCCCTCCATGTCTTGTTGTATCCCGTCAGCCTGATCTTCCGTACCCTCGTAGCGCTGCGCCGCTTTCTTTATCGCAGCGGCCTATTCGCTTCACCAAAATTCCACGTACCCATCGTCATCGTCGGCAACATCAGTGTAGGTGGCACCGGCAAGACTCCGCTAACATTGTGGCTGGCGGAGCAACTCATCGCTGAGGGATGGCATCCCGGCATCATCAGTCGTGGCTATAAAAGTTCTGGCAATAAAAAGGCATCACCTCGTTATGTGACGGCAGATGATTCCTCAGACGAGGTCGGTGATGAACCCTTGTTGATGGCACAACGCAAACTGTGTCCAGTATGGATAGGTCGTGACCGCCCCGCTGTCGCATCCGCCTTGCTCTTGGCTCACCCCGAATGCGACATCCTCTTGAGCGACGATGGGTTGCAACACTATCGCTTGCATCGAGATGCCGAGATCGTCGTCATCGATGGAGCAAGACGTTTCGGCAACGGCTTGTTGCTCCCGGCAGGACCACTACGCGAACCTTTGTCACGCTTGCATGAGGTCGATGCCATCGTGGTGAACGGCGGCAAAACACAGGCGAACGAATTCGCCATGAGTCTGCAAGGCACACTCTTCTACAACCTCTTGAATCCTGAGATCGTCGTTCCCGCGAATGAATTGGCAGGACAACGACTGCACGCCATCGCAGGCATCGGCCACCCTCGACGTTTCTTCGAGCACCTACAGCAACTCGGCTTGCAGTGCGCAACAAAGGCTTTCGCTGACCATCATGACTTCACCTCAGCAGACCTCGCTTTCGAGGATGTGGATGCCATACTCATGACGGAAAAAGATGCGGTAAAATGCGCCGCGTTCGCCACCGAGAAACACTGGGTGTTGCGCGTGGATGCGCAAGTCGATCCGGCTCTTGCCCAACTCATCATCAAAAAGGTCACCCGATAATGGACGCCAAACTGTTAGACATCCTCGTTTGCCCACTGTGCAAATCTTCCCTGATCTATCGCAAGGCCGAACAAGAGTTGATCTGTAAGGCGGACCGCTTGGCATATCCGATACAGGATGACATCCCCGTGATGTTGGCTGATGAGGCGCGTGCGATGTCCCCAGAGGAAATCGAAAAGCTCTAAATGCTTCAATTCAAAGTCGTCATCCCTGCCCGCTTCGCCTCCACACGACTGCCTGGCAAACCTCTGTTAGATATCGGTGGAAAACCGATGGTCATCCGCGTTGCCGAACAGGCTACGCAAAGCGGTGCCGCACAGGTCGTCATCGCCACCGATCACCAGCCCATCATCGAAGCAGCGAAGATGAACGATTTCGATGCCTGCATGACGCGCATCGGTCACACCAGCGGCACGGACCGCATCGCGGAAGTCGCTACACAACAAGTTTGGGCTGACGACACGATCGTGGTCAATGTGCAGGGGGATGAGCCGCTCATTCCACCCTCACTCATCCGCGCTGTCGCCCAACATCTGCATGAACATCCAGAGTGTGCTATCGCCACAGCTTGTCATCCCATCCATGATGAAGCATCCATGCGCAATCCGAACATCGTGAAGGCCGTATTGGACAAGGAAGGCAACGCGCTCTACTTCAGCCGTGCGCCTATCCCGTGGCCGCGTGATGCCTATGCCGCGAATCAACCACTGCCGCAGAGCGTCAACGTCCTGCGCCACATCGGCATCTATGCCTATCGCGCGAGTTTTCTACGTGAATTCGGCGAACTCACACCCGCACCGCTAGAACAAGTGGAATCACTAGAACAACTGCGCGCGCTGTATCATGGCTACAAGATCGGCGTGACGATCACACAATACGCACCGCCCAGCGGTGTCGACACCGAACAAGATCTACAAACTGCACGACGATTATTCAACACACATTCCAAGGAGACAACATGAGAGTGATATTGCTAGGTGCACCCGGTGCTGGTAAAGGCACACAAGCCAACCACATCAAAGAAAAATTCAGCATCCCACAGATCTCCACGGGTGACATGTTGCGTGCGGCCGTCAAGGCTGGCACACCGCTCGGCGTCTCTGCGAAGAAAATCATGGATGCAGGCGGTTTGGTTTCCGATGAGATCATCATCAATCTCGTGAAAGAGCGCATCAAGGAAGCAGACTGTGCCAACGGTTTCCTGTTCGATGGATTCCCGCGCACCATCCCTCAAGCACAAGCGATGAAGGATGCAGGCATCAAGATCGATTTCGTAGTCGAGATCGATGTCGCCGACAAAGAGATCATCACGCGCATGAGCGGTCGCCGCGTACACCTCGCCTCTGGGCGCACCTATCACGTGGTATTCAATCCGCCCAAAGTTGAAGGCAAGGACGACATCACTGGCGAAGAGTTGGTGCAACGCCCTGACGACGTGGAAGGCACCGTCGTCAAACGCCTGAATGTCTATCATGACCAAACCAAGCCACTCGTCGAGTACTACTCTGCTTGGCAAAAATCAGGGACAGCGAATGCACCTCAGGTCGTGCATGTTCCTGGCGTGGGTGACGTGAACGCGATCCGTGATCGCATCTACACATTGCTGGGTGCTTGAGCATGGCCACCAAACCCATACTGACGCTGGAAGATGCCAAGCGTATCGCCGCTGCCGCCGAAGTCGAGGCGCAGAAGAATGGATGGAAAGTGGTGGTCGCAGTTGTGGATGACGGAGGTCATCTGCTGTATCTGCAACGTAGCCATGAGACTCAGTGGGGCAGCGTAGAGACTGCCATCATGAAGGCGAATGCAGCGGTGGCCTTCCAACGCCCGACCAAGACTTCTGAAGACGCCGTACTAAGTGGAAGATTGATACACCTTGCCCTACCCGGCGTGATCCCTGCCGAAGGCGGCGTGCCCCTCGTGCGCGAGGACATCGTCATCGGCGGGTTGGGTATCAGCGGGGTGCGCTCGGTGCAAGACGGTCAGGTCGCCACCGCAGGTGTGAACGCGTTATAAAAGATCAGGCTGAGCACAGCCTGATCCAGCAAATCAATTAGGGACTCTATACTGATCTTGCGTCATCAGGTCGATACCACATGGCAACGCCTCGATCCAGTTCAAGAATTCATTCACCATCTTTTTGCCTTTGAACATACGTCCGTGCTGAGGCACGATCATCTCGACATCTAAGGTACGTACCATGTTTACCCAATAACGGCATATCTTGTTCGAGATCATGTAGCGTTTATGGAAACCTTCCATGTAGGGTATGTGTGATTTGAAATCTTCCACTGGCGTATCCGCTGCATCATGCGCCACGATGGATGCCCCCATGTCACCGGTGAACAATATCTTGCTCACTGGATCGTAGAACTGGAAGTTCCCCTCCGAGTGCATGAAGTGAGCAGGGATCGCTTTGATGATCGACTACCCCAAAGGAAGATTCATCCCAGCATCGGGGATACCTTCCACCCTTCCTTCCGCATTCCCTACACTACAAAAGTGAGGGACAAAACGTACCCACAGATTGGAAATCATGACTTTGCAGTCCGAATGGATCATCCATTTATTGACCGAGGCGATGATGTCTGGGTCGGCATGTGAGGCAAGGATGTACTCAAGGTTTTTTGGTGGGAAGTAGCTATGCATCGACATCAACAGACCGTTATAGGTCATATTCCCGCCTGGATCGAGCAATGCACCGTGACCATCATCCACGATAAGGAATTGGTTAGCCTGAACGGCATCGCCAGAAGAGTCATCCACCAGATCATCAAACATCAAACAGAGATGCTTACCATCATTGAATAATTCGATCGCCATAATACTCTCCTCATAAAACTTATATTTTTTTGTAAGGCGCGCATCCTAGCCCAGAGTGTCACCTTTGGAATTGACTTAAATCAAAAGATTTCCACCTTAACACCACTGAAAAAATTGGCGTAATATGCGCAACATCCTAAGTTAACTACAAGGTGAGCATAGCATGGCAAAAAAGAACGCGTTCTACGCACAATCTGGTGGTGTCACTGCCGTCATCAATGCCTCAGCCTGCGGCGTCATCGAGACAGCCCGCAAACACAAAGATAAGATCGGCAAAGTGTACGCTGGTCGCAACGGCATCATCGGTGCACTCACTGAAGACCTGATCGACACCAGCAAAGATTCCGCAAAATCCATCGCCGCATTACGTAGCACCCCCGCAGGCGGCTTCGGCTCTTGCCGCTTCAAGCTCAAATCATTGGAACAGAATCTGCGTGAATACGAACGCCTGATCGAAGTGTTCAAAGCCCACAACATCGGCTACTTCTTCTACAACGGGGGGGGGGATTCCGCCGACACTTGCTTCAAAGTCTCGCAGATCTCTGAAAAGATGGGCTACCCGGTACAAGCCATCCACGTACCGAAGACGGTCGACAACGACTTACCTATCACCGATTGCTGCCCTGGCTTTGGCTCGGTCGCCAAGTACGTAGCCGTATCAGTGCGCGAAGCCAGCTTTGACGTAGCCTCGATGTGCAAGACCTCGACCAAGGTGTTCGTGGTGGAAGTGATGGGGCGCCATGCGGGATGGATCGCGGCGGCAGGTGGTTTGGCATCGGATAAGAATTGCGAACTGCCTATCGTCATCCTGTTCCCAGAGATCGAATTCGATCAGAAAAAGTTTATCGCCAAGGTGGATGCCATGGTGAAGAAGCACGGCTATTGCAGCGTGGTGGTGTCTGAAGGTTGCCACTACCCCGATGGCAAGTTCCTAGCAGAACAAGGGACACGTGACGCCTTCGGTCATGCGCAACTTGGCGGTGCAGCGCCCGTGGTCGCCAACATGGTGAAAGAAGCACTGGGCCACAAGTTCCACTGGGCGGTTGCCGATTATCTGCAACGTTCAGCTCGCCACATTGCCTCCAAGACCGACGTGGATCAAGCCTATGCACTGGGCAAGGCCGCTGTCGAACTGGCACTCAAAGGACAGAACGCAGTGATGCCAACAGTTGAGCGTCTCTCCGACAAGCCGTACAAATGGAAGGTCGGCGTGGCTCAATTGTCTAAAGTCGCTAACGTTGAGAAATTCATGCCGCGCAACTTCATCACACCAGATGGTTTCGGCATCACGGAAAAATGTCGTACTTATCTCACCCCACTCATTAAAGGAGAGGATTACCCAACTTTCAAAGACGGGCTGCCACAATATGTCCAACTAAAGAATGTAGCGGTCGCCAAGAAGCTAAAGGAATTCAAGATCTGATTTTTAGTCACCGCTCCGCAAGGGGCGGTTTTTACTTGGGGAGAAAATAATGTCATCAGCTTTGTGGTTCACCTTGTCGTGCGCTGTTGCTGCGATCCTGTATGGGATATTTTCGAGCAAGTGGATCTTGGGGAAATCAACGGGTAGCGAGAAGATGCAAAACATCGCGGCTGCCATTCAGGAAGGCGCGACTGCCTATCTGAACCGACAGTATGTGACCATCGCCTGGGTCGGCGCTGCACTGTTCGTTGTCATTCTCATCGCACTCGGTTGGCAGACCGCAGTCGGCTTCGCCATCGGCGCCATCCTGTCCGGTGCGGCTGGCTACATAGGCATGAATGTCTCAGTACGCGCCAACGTGCGCACCGCCGAGGCTGCAAAAGAAAGTCTCAATGCTGCACTCAACGTCTCCTTCAAAGGCGGAGCGATCACCGGCATGTTGGTTGTCGGCCTTGGCCTCCTCGGCGTCGCAGGCTACTACGCGATATTGGTCGGCACCGGATCCACCACTGGCGAAGCGACACACGCATTGATCGGTCTCGCATTCGGCGGCTCACTCATTTCCATCTTCGCGCGTCTCGGCGGCGGCATCTTCACCAAGGGTGCGGATGTTGGCGCAGACTTGGTGGGCAAGGTCGAAGCCGGCATCCCTGAAGATGACCCGCGCAATCCAGCGGTCATTGCTGATAACGTCGGCGACAACGTTGGCGACTGCGCAGGTATGGCAGCTGACTTGTTCGAGACCTATGCCGTGACCATCATCGCCACCATGTTGTTGGGTGGATTGCTGATGGCGAACGCAGGGCCGAATGCCGTGATCTTTCCTCTGGTGCTAGGCGGCTTCTCTATCATCGCTTCCATCATCGGCACCTTCTTCGTCAAGGCACGAGAAGGCGGCAAGATCATGAATGCGCTGTATCGTGGCCTAGCGGTCTCTGCGGTATTGGCACTCATCGCTTTCTACCCCATCACCAACTGGTTGATGGCAGATAACGGTGTGTATTCTGTTGGAGCCTTGTATGGCGCGACACTTATCGGCTTGGTGTTGACCGCCGCATTGGTATGGATCACCGAGTACTACACGGCGACCGAGTTCTCTCCAGTACGTCACATCGCAGAAGCTTCGACCACAGGTCACGGCACCAACATCATCGCTGGCCTAGGCGTATCGATGAAAGCCACCGCCGCTCCGGTCATTGCAGTATGTATCGCTATCTGGGGCGCATATGAATTGGCAGGCCTTTACGGTATCGCCATCGCCGCGACCTCGATGTTGTCGATGGCGGGCATCATTGTTGCATTGGATGCATATGGCCCCATCACCGATAACGCTGGCGGTATCGCTCAGATGGCAGGCTTGCCTAACGATGTGCGCGAGATCACAGATGCGCTGGATGCAGTGGGCAACACCACTAAAGCTGTGACCAAGGGTTACGCCATCGGCTCTGCCGGTTTGGCCGCCCTAGTACTGTTCGCGGACTACACGCACGCACTCGAAGCTAAACTGGGCGTCGTGACCTCCTTCGATCTATCCAACCACATGGTCATCATCGGCCTGTTCATTGGCGGCATGGTGCCTTATCTGTTCGCCGCGATGGGGATGGAGGCAGTAGGACGTGCGGCAGGAACTGTGGTCATCGAAGTACGTCGCCAATTCAAAGAGATCCCGGGGATTATGGAGGGCACAGGCAAACCAGAATATGGCACTTGCGTGGACATGCTGACCAAGGCCGCCATCAAAGAGATGATCGTTCCTTCCCTTCTCCCTATCGCAGTTCCGGTGATCGTAGGTCTGACACTGGGTGCGCAAGCACTCGGGGGCGTACTGGTCGGCACAATCATAACGGGCATCTTCGTCGCTATCTCAATGACCACCGGTGGTGGCGCTTGGGACAATGCGAAGAAATATATCGAGGAAGGTAACTTCGGCGGCAAGGGTTCGGAAGCACACAAGGCTGCTGTCACTGGTGACACCGTAGGCGACCCCTACAAAGACACCGCAGGCCCTGCCGTCAACCCACTCATCAAGATCATCAACATCGTGGCTTTGATGATCATTCCATTGCTGTAATCTTCATGTAAGTGTCACCTCAAAGGGCTGCCGAGGCAGCCCTTTTCGTTGCATCGGATGATACAATTCGCGCCTTTCTATTCACACGTAAAGGCAGCGCATCATGAGCTTGAACAAAGTCCCTTCCGGCAACAATCTTCCCGATGATTTCAACGTCATCATCGAGATTCCACAACACGGTGAGCCAGTCAAATACGAAGTGGATAAAGATTCCGGTGCGATCTTCGTTGACCGCTTCATGAACACCGCGATGCACTACCCTTGCAACTATGGCTACATCCCGCACACACTTTCTGACGATGGTGATCCTGTTGACGTGTTGGTCATCACACCCGTTCCTTTGAACAGCGGCGTAGTCGTGCGTTGCCGCCCATTGTGCGTGTTGAAGATGGAAGACGAATCCGGTTTCGATGCCAAAGTATTGGCTGTACCCGTGGATAAACTCTCTACCCTGTATCGCGGATTGAAGAGCTACACAGAACTGCCAGAGATCACACTGAAGCAGATTGAACATTTCTTCGCACACTACAAAGACCTAGAGCCTAACAAGTGGGTGAAGATCGGCGGTTGGGCAGATGTTGATGAAGCGCGGAAAGAGATCATGGCGGGTGTCGAGAACTACAAAAACGCCAAAGTTAAACCAGAGTTCTGATCTAGGAGATAAAGATGACCGCTCGCATCATTGACGGAAAAGCCATCGCCCAAGAAGTGCGTGCTGAATGGAAAGTGCGTGCCGACGCACTCAAAGCGCGCGGCATCACGCCTGGGCTGGCGGTCATCATCGTCGGCGAAGACCCTGCTTCCAAGGTCTACGTTGCCAACAAAGTCAAAGCCTGTGCTGAACTGGGACTACATTCCGTGCATATCGCCCTGCCCGCTGATACCAGCGAAGCTACTTTGCTCGCGAAGATCGACGAGTTGAATAAGGATCCTAATATCCATGGTTTGCTGGTTCAACTTCCCGTGCCCAAGCACATCGACAGCGAAAAAATACTGAATGCCATCAGCCCAGACAAAGATGTGGATGGTTTCCATCCGCTGAACGTAGGCGCATTGGCGACAGGCAACATGCGCTTCGCCCCTTGCACTCCTTATGGCTCATTGGTGTTGTTGCAAAAGAGCGGTGTCTCCATCGAAGGCAAACATGCCGTCATCGTTGGTCGAAGCAACATCGTGGGCAAACCGATGGCACTGTTGCTGTTGCAGCACAATGCGACCGTCACCATTTGTACGTCTAAGACAACCGACCTCGCCAAGCACACACGCGATGCAGATATCCTCGTGGTCGCCACTGGCAAACCGAAGATGATCACTGGCGACATGATCAAACCCGGCGCAGCTGTGATCGATGTGGGCATCAACCGCATGGCCGACGGTAAGT
>JBGSWB010000224.1:0-2383 GCA_041752675.1 Sideroxydans sp.
CGCCAATTGGAGCTTCCCGAGAATCTGATGGAAGCCTGCACCGAATATAAACGCATCACCAAGTTCGGCGCTATCAAACGTCAGATGCTCTATATCGGGCGTTTGATGCGCGATATCGACACCGCGCCCATCCTAGCCAAGATGGAGGCTTGGAGTGGCACCTCACGCCAACATACCGCATGGCTCCACCAAGTCGAACAGTGGCGTGATCGTTTGATTGACGACGACGATGCCCTGACCGAGTTGCTGGCCGCCTATCCAGAAGCCGATGCACAACAATTACGCACCCTGATACGCAACGCGAAAAATGAAAAAGAGCTATCGAAGCCGCCAAAGAATTATCGCGAGATATTCCAAGTGTTGAGAGAGATCATTCCGCAACCATGAGTTCGGTTTTGCCGCACATCACCCTGCAAACAGGGAAAGCCCCGACTTACAGCATCATCTGGTTACACGGCTTGGGGGCGAATGGCTCTGACTTCGTCCCCATCGTGGATGAGATGACGTTACCGCATGCGGTGCGCTACATCTTCCCGCACGCACCTAAACGTCCAGTGACCATCAATGGCGGATTCATCATGCCTGCGTGGTATGACATTCGCAGCGAAAATATCAACGAAGCACAAGATGCAGAAGGCATTCGCGAATCACAACGCGCTGTGGACGCACTCATCGCTCAAGAGATCGCAACAGGCATCGCCCCATCACATATCTTTTTGGCTGGGTTCTCTCAAGGCGGGGCGATCGCGTTACATTGCGGTTTGCGCTCCACGCAACGATTGGGCGGCATACTCGCGCTTTCTGCCTATCTGCCATTAGCAGACACAGTACAAGACGAAGCGCCAAGTACGGCATCACCCACACCTATCTTCATGGCACATGGGCGGAGCGACCCTATCGTGCCTTACTTTCTAGGTAAGGCTTCATTGGAAAGATTATCGGCGTTGGGTTACAGCGTGGAATGGCACGAATATGCGATGCCGCATACCGTGTGTATGGAAGAAATAGAAGCGATAGAACAGTGGCTAAAAGCTAGGATGTAAAGCTGCGCTCGCGCAAACTCACTCATCCTCGCCCTTGTCTTGCTCCATCATGCGATAGCGTGCGAGATCGTAATCCTCTCCCTGCTCGATCAGTGCCAATGGCAGCAACAGAAATTCCTTGTCATCAAGTTGCATCACTAGGCTGCGGTTATTGGCGAAGGTCTCTACCTTCATCAACAACCAAGCCTCACCGCTAGTGTCAGCTGGACGGTTCAAATAAAGCCCCAACATTCCTGCTTCTGCCCCTGACCTAGCACGATCAGCGAGCGGTACACCGACGAAGCGAGGACTCAATACCTCCACGCCGATGTGCAAGTTATTTTGTGCATCTCGGCTCAAGCGACGCACCACACCTGCGCCCCAGTGAGAGATGCTCTCGGGCCTACTGCCCACCAAAGTGCCTATCTTCACACCTTCTGCACGAGATAAAGGCACGACACTACGAAATCCAGTGGCACTGATGTCTTCTACTTCCCAAGCTTCACTCTCATCCGCTCCGAAATTCAAACCAACATCAGTCTGCTCCAGCATCTTGAAGAAACCACTCGCGATTCGCAAGTTCACCTTGATCTGGCGGCGCGGATTGCGTCGTGTCGGCGGGGGTAAGGTAAGACTTTGCATCAAATCTCCAGCAATATCTCGTACCAACTCTGCCTCGTATTTGGCTCCATACAGATTAAGCGTTTCGGGAATGATGCCCTTTTCCAAAGTCTTGACTAACCCCTCTAATTGTTGGCGCATCCCTTCGGCTTCGATGAAGCGTAGCGCAGGGTGGATGGTCGCCTCAGCAGTGGCACGCATCGGCGGCGTAGGCTGAGCCGTATCGAATGCGAATATACCGATGCCGTTGTACGACTTGGCGATCTGCAAGCCCTTTCCAAGATAACTGAACAGCCGCTCGGTGATATGTTCATGCAAGGGGATCATCGTGCCCGAGGTGGAACCATACCAAGTGATCAGAACGCAGAATTCTTGCGCTACTGTGGTATTCACTCCGGGATACAAGATCACACTTTCCGATTGGATGCCTTGCATCTCCGCAAAACCATAGTAAGCGGCGACATGCCGCCACAAAGAGGGGTCGACCAATGTGTAACGTGCAGCGGCCATCTTGAGACGCCCTATGTTCGCCGCGATGCCACGGGCACACAACAAGGGAAGGTCGGATTTGATAGCAGAGCCTTTGGCTCCATCCCGATAGCGGGTCAACACATCGTAATGACATAGCTCCGATTGCGCATAAAAAGTATCGAGCAAAGTCCACAGACGATTCTCTTGGAATTTCGATAGCGGCTGGAGCGGAAAGTAATCGTGCAACAATTTGCGTACATGGGACTGCG